>JASFVG010000065.1:0-14560 GCA_050049955.1 Anaerolineae bacterium
CGGGCCGAAATAGTCACCGTCTGGCGTGCCCGCCGACGCCTGGAACTCGGCCTCGCCGGCGTGCAGGCCGGCGCGGATGCGCAGCTCGCCGATGGCGCCCCAGGCCTCCGCGGCGAAGCGCCTCTGCGTCTCAAGGGCACAGGCGATCGGCTCGCCGTCCTCGAAAGCCGCGGTCACGCCATCGCCCGTGTGCTTGGTGATCCGGCCGCCGGAGGCCTCAATTCGCTCCCGGAGGATGGCATCGTGACGGGCAATCACCTCGCCCATTGCGGCTGTGTGTTCCTCCCACAGCCGCGATGAGCCTTCAATGTCGGTGAAGAGGAAAACGAGCATGGTACCCTCCCTTTCTGCCAGCATCGGCGTGAGAGCGATGGCCCGGAGGCATCTCGGCCAGGTAGGGCCATTGAATGGCTGGCCGGCAGGTCAATGGGCAGCCACGAAGGCGGCCACGCGAAGCGGGTTGCGGGAACCGGGAGGGTGAGCGCTTCTGGCGCGATCAGCTCTCGTTGGTGGGTTTGGGAGGGACAGGTTCAGAAGAGCGCGGCCGTCTCCCCCTCTCGGCGGCTGCAGTCTATCATACTCCAGAAGCTGTGTCAATCACTGCCTACGCATCTAGCGATCGCGCAGCAGCATGGGAAGCGTGCACCGATCTCATCGAGGTGTTGCGAATGACGAAAGGCAGTAGGAGTATCAGACGCAGGCACAGCTGGGGCAACAACGGTGAGACTAGCTGCGGCCGTCAGCCTCGCGCAACCATCCCGGCCCGGCATATTTCACGCCGCAGCCAAATCAACTCTATCGCAGATCGGCGATCTGCTCGACACATCCGGGGGCCTGTGATCCGTCAGGGCTGTGGGGCGCGTGACAGTGTGGATATCCGGGACTCCGCCGGTCCCGACCCACGAGAGGCGACAGCTCCAGAGGAGAGGAGCCAAGCGAGGAGTGCATCTGCCCTCCAGGAGAGCGTGCCGCTCGCCTCGCTGTGGCAGAGAAGAATCCACCCCGGGATAGGTGGGTTCGAGTACCCTCGGCAAGAGATGGAATCCGCAGCCCTCTGGTCCGCAACCCGATTCCTGTATAGGACTCACAAGCCTCCGGTATTCCACCTACAGTGGAACACTGCCCGGCTCAGCCCCGTCTTTCGGGCCCCGGTACGGGTACCAGCCTTCCCCTTCCCCGTCAGGGCAGCGAGCAGACGTACGGAGCGCCTTGCCCGAGCACCTCTTCGACGTGTACCATCCACTCACTAACGGGGATGCTCTGTGGGCATTGCTCCTCGCACTCTCGACATGCGACACAGGCACTGGCGCGCCTATCCTCGGCAAGAAACCTATAGGATTGCCTTGCCTGGTCAGGTTTGTCGTACATAGGTCCCTGGTTGTAGATCTCGAGATTCTGCGGTATGTCGACGCCGTGGGGACAGGGCATGCAATAGCCACACTGGGTGCACGGGATCGGACAGAGGGTACGATAGCTATTCCGGACCTCGCCAACGATAGCCAACTCCTCCTCACTCAACGTGCCGACCCCCGACACGTTGGCGCTAGCAACGTTCTCCACGACCTGATTCATCGCACTCATCCCGCTGAGCACAACGGCGACCTCTGGCTTGTCCCAGAGCCACTGGAGAGCCCAGTCGGCTGGCTTTCGCTCCAGTGGCGCTTTGTTCCAGATCTGCTGAATCGGCTCAGGAGGCGCCACAAGCCTGCCGCCCAGGAGCGGCTCCATGATCACAACCGCGATCCCTTTGGAGGCAGCGTATTCGAGCCCGCGCGTACCTGCCTGATTGTCGACATCCATGTAGTTGTACTGGATTTGGCACAACACCCAGTCGTAGGCATCGACGATCTCCCTGAAGATCGAGAACTCATCGTGGAATGAGAAGCCTAGCGCACCTATGCGACCGTCGGCCTGGGCTCGCTCGGACCACTCGAGGACACCTAGACGGTCCAGCTTGCGCCACCATTCCTCCTTCAAGGCATGCAGAAGGTAGAAATCGATATGGTCGGTCCGCAGCCTTTCGAGCTGTTCGTTGAGGTAGCGGTCAAAGTCGCCCGCCTCTTCGATGTCCCACGATGGCATCTTCGTCGCCAGTCGGACCTTGTCGCGATAGCCATCCTGTTGAAGGAAGCGTCCAAGGAAGGGCTCGCTGTTACCTCCATGATAGGGATAAGCCGTATCAACATAGTTGACGCCGCGTTCGATGGCGTAGTGGAGCATTCTGGTCGCCTCAGCCTCGTCAATGTGCTCGTGTCCGCCACTGGTGGGGAAGCGCATACAGCCAAACCCCAGGGCCGAGACTCTCCAATCGAGTTTGCCGAATTGCCGATATCTCATCCTTCTCCTTCTCCAGCGTCGGTGCTTGTCACCAACGGTTGTCTGCGTCGATCGCTCGGTCTATTGATGCAAGGCCCGCCACGAGCGACAGGCCGACGCCAGTGAGAGCCGCCGGGGCAGGCACCTTCGTCCGAGACTCGGGGCCAGCGGATGGGCTACTGTTGTACGACGAGAATTGTCACGGGAAGGGACACGAAATCCTGCCCCTCGCTGGTCACGAAGCGGTCACTCATGTTCCCTGGATCGTAAAGACCGACGATGATCGTCGCCGGGCCGGCGTAGTCCTGACCGTCTGGTCTGAACGTCATCTGATGGACATCCTCTATCGTCTGCCCAGTCTGCCAAGTGGTGGTAGGCGCACTGCCGCCAGCGGGAGGACCGTCGTGCTGAGCAATGAGGCGCCCATCCTGAGAGAAGAGATGGGTAAACACGGTGTAGTCCGCAGGACTCCTGCCGCCCAATCCCTGCCAGTAGAGGGTCAGAACGAAGGGCTGTCCCGCAACGATTTGTGTCGAGGAGAGCCGGTAGCCGGTCAGCAGGCCAAAATCGCCAAAGCCGACTTCCAACGTGCCGGCGGGTGCACCTGCCGCGAGGGGGGTGACCGTGGGCGTGTCCGTCGGACCAGGCGTCACGGCGGCTGTAGGGTTTGGTGGAAGCGTCGCGACGACCGGCGTCGCTGTCTGTGGCGGAAACGTGGGCAGGGCGACGGTTTCTGTCAGCGTCGGCGTGACGGAGGGCGTTGGAAGCTCCACCCCGGACCGAGGCGTCGGCGTCGCAAAGGGCGACTCTGGGTTGTATGCGGGCAACCGAGGGAGAGCGTACGTCACACCGATGAACACCACGAGGGCAATGCCTATGAATACGAAAGTTGTGGCCCAGGCCCGTATGGCACGAACCGTAGCGGTCTCACGCTCGAGCGTGAACAGAGCTAGACCGCGCTCGCGCTGAGCGACCAGCGCACGCACCAGGTAGATGAGCGCACCGATGGCACACACAACGTAAAAGATCCATGCGTGTTCGACTAGCCATCGGAGAAGGATCTTCATTGCGCTCTTAGGACTCCGCGGATGATGGTCTCAAGTCTTGGCACCAGCGTCTCAGCCGCCTCGAGCACCTCTTCGTGATCCGTGGGCGTCGCGGGCTCTCCCTCGGCCGGCAGCACGTTGCTGATGCCAGAGAGCCCAAGAACGCGCGTGCCGCCGTGTCTGGCTACCGTCACCTCGGGAACAGTAGACATCCCCACGGCATCCGCGCCAATGGTGCGCAAGAACCGTAGGTCGGCCATTGTCTCATAGCTTGGCCCCGCTAGACAGATATAGACACCCTCTCGAAGCGGCACCTCTTGCTCCCGGGCAATGTCCCGGGCAAGAGCCCCGAGCTGTGCATCGTAAGCGGAGGACATATCCGGAAAGCGCGGTCCGAGTGTGTCGAGGTTGGGGCCGCGCAGCGGGTTCAACCCCGCCATACCGATCAGATTGATGTGATCCGTGATTAGCATCACGTCTCCAGCCCGGAAGCCCGGATTGAGTCCCCCTGCAGCGTTGGTGACAATCAGTGTTTCAATGCCCAGAATCTGCATCACACGCACAGGAAACGTGATCTCCGCCATCGAGTAGCCTTCGTAGTAGTGAGCTCGGCCCTGCATGATCGCCACAGGTTGACCCTCCAATTCGCCGACCACGAATCTTCCGACGTGGCCCTCTACCGTCGAGGGCGGGAAATTGGGCAGGTCTTCATAAGCGAAGGCAACGCCGTCTTCGACGCTCTCGGCAAGAGGGCTGAGCCCCGAACCCAGGACCAGGCCGAAACGCGGCTCAATCCCCGTTGCCTCGTTAATGGCCGAGGCGGCGGCTTCGAACTGTGAATACGAGAAAAACTCTGGCATAGCGACTTCCTCCTGCGGAAAACCGGTCATCCGCCCCGGGCATCCGCCTGCAATCCCAGACGGCCCAGAGGCTGCGCGTCGGTGGTTCGGGACGCGGCCCAGTACAGCTTCATTCCAACCCCAGATTATATCACGACTTGCACAAACTCGAAACGATTCGCTTTCGAACAGGGGCCTCGGAGTGGGATGGCTTGACGTGCTGCCAACCCCAATGCCGACGGTTGCCCGGTGTGGTCCGTCACTTCAGGGCCGCCGGAGCGCATCAGCCGCCTTGAACAGGTTCATCAGACTGGCGACGCGTGACGCCCTTTGTCTTGCATCCCTAATGCGGTATGCTACAATCCTGAGCATGCGAGCCACGCTCCGCGCTGCTCCGCTCTTGCTCTGTGTTGTGCTGACCGCCCTCCCACGCCCCGGGCGGTCGCTGAGCGTGCTGGTGGAAGCTCAGGACGTGGATGCTGCCGCCACTCTGCTGGCCTTGGCAAACGACACCCGGCTCGACGAGGGCCTGAGTCCCTATGCGCAGTCGCGGCTGTTGACCGATGCGGCGCGCCGACATGCCAATGACCTGGTAGCCCATGGATTCGCTGATGCGGGCGACCCGCATCTCGGCTCGGATGGGACGCACGAGCAGGAGCGCATCCAGGAAGCGGGCTATGCTGCCTGGACCAGGGGAGAAGGTCAACTGACTGTTGACGAGAACGTCTGGTCTGGACAGGGGACACCGGAGGATGCCTTGGCCTTCTTCCTGGGGGACCAGGTTCATCGCGACAACATTCTGAGCGATCTCTACCGCGAGATTGGCGTCGGTGTCGCTACCGCCGATGATGGTCGGACACACTACGTCCTCGACTTCGGCGCTCGGCCCAATGTACTGCCGATCTTCATCAACGATGGCGCTGCAGGGGCCGACAACCCTGAAGTGGCGATCCGCCTGACGAACGAGCAGGTTCGCCCCGAGGGGGAAGGGGCCGCTTTCATCGGGGAGGCCATAGAGATCCGCATCAGCAACGTTCCCGAGTTCGAAGATGCATCCTGGCAGCCGTGGGCACCGCTCGTCTCCTGGACGCTTCCTGACGAGGTCGGTGACCATACCGTGTACGTACAGTTTCGCGACGCTGCCGGCCGCACCGCCGCCTCTGCTGATGGCGTGAGGCTGGATGTAGGTGCGACCGCGACAGCGACGCCCGTTCCTCCTACGCCCACCCCCACGCCCGAACCCACGGCCGTACCGCCATCGCCCACCCCAACGCCAGCACCAACCTCCACCGAGGTTCCACCCACTGCCACACCTCCACCTTCCTCTCCGACGGCTCCTCCCACCTCGTCGCCAAAACCCACGGCTTCTGCCACCCGCGCCACCTCCTATGGCCTGGACGCCTCCACAACGCCGTTCCCGACCTGGACGCCCCTGCCATCGCCCAGCCCCACGGGTAACCCGGCAGTGCAGCCGGATGAGCCTGCGCTGGCGCTTCCGAGGATAGGCGATTACAGCAGACCGCTAGCGGCTGTAGGGATCCTACAAGCCGTGGTCATTGTGCTGGGGCTCTACCTGGTGCTGCGCGGCGCCAAGGGGGCGTAGTTTGGCGAAGCTGGGCCCGATCGGCGTCTTCGACTCGGGCGTCGGAGGGCTGAGCGTGTGGCGCGAGATCGCACGTCAGCTGCCTAGCGAGGACACCCTCTATCTGGCTGATCAGGCGCACGTTCCCTACGGCAGCCGCTCCCTGACTGAGGTGCGACGATTCTCGGAGGAAATCGCGCGGTTCTTGCTCGGGAAGGGTGCCAAGATCGTCGTCGTTGCGTGCAACACGGCTTCCGCCGCGGCGCTCCATCATTTGCGACACACCTTTCCCCACGCCCCCTTCGTGGGTATGGAGCCGGCAGTCAAGCCGGCCGTGGAGAGGACACACGCCGACGGCGTGGGCGTAATCGCGACGCAGGCAACCTTTCAGGGGGAGCTCTTCTCCAGCCTGGTAGAACGGTATGGCGGCGAGGTGAAGGTCCTCACGCAGGTTTGCCCTGGATTGGTCGAGGCCGTGGAAGCGGGTGAACTTGAGACCGCTGAGACAGACACCATCTTGCGGACGTGCCTCGCTCCACTGATCGATGCCGGGATTGACCAGCTTGTGCTTGGCTGCACGCACTACCCCTTCTTGCGGCCGGCCATCGAGCGTGTAGTGGGCAGGGGCGTTAGCGTCATTGACCCTGGCCCGGCGGTCGCCCGCCAGACCGGTCGCGTCCTGGCGCAGAGAGGACTGGAGACCCATGATGAGACGCCAGGGAACCACAGGTTCTACACGACTGGGGAAGCCAAGTCCTTGCGGAGGATGATCCAGTACCTGATGCCTGAGTACGGGGAGCAGGCTGGGGTCAGACCGGCTCGCTGGAGGGGGAAAGCCCTGAAGGGATAGGAGCTGGATTGTCTATTTTGTCAGCAGTTCTACGGCCGCCAGGATCTCCCCTCGGCGCGGAGAGCCAGCCTGGCTCAGTACCAGATCGCCGTTGCCGTCAAGCAGAACCACGGTAGGTAACCTGCGCACACCGTACCTTGCGGCGAGCTCCCTTCCTACGCCGTTCATCACGCCGAGCCGCAACACCTCAGCTTTGCCCTCTAGATCGCGTTCAATCCCGTCCACGACGGGCTTCGCTAGCAGGCACGCACTTCAGGTATTCGAGTAGAACTCGACAAGCGTCGGCCTGCCGCTACTCACCCGCTCATCAAACGCCGCGGTCGTGGCCAGGTCGTCTCCCGGCGTGCGCAGGAACACGTACCCACCGATCAGAAGGGTGAGTACCAGGATGGTCAACCAGTTTTCTCGTAGTAGGCGCTGCATCGTACCTCTTCAATTCACGCAATCATCACTAACAGATGGGTATTCGGGCCGGGAGGAAACGCTGGATTCAGAATATGCGCGTGCTTGGTAGAGACCGCGTAGCACAGCCAGGTTCTCTCGGTCCTCGTGCAGATCGTCGCTCTTTGGCGTCTCAAGGATGCCGGGCAAGCGTGCCAATCGCGGATCGTTCAGCACGTTGCGGAATCCCGCCAGCCCTATGTGGCCCTCCCCGATGTGCTCATGCCGATCCTTCCGGCTTCCCAACTCTCCTTTGCTATCGTTCAAGTGGATCACTTCCAGGCGATCGAGCCCGATGGTGCTATCAAAGGCGGCCATCGTCGCAGCATAGCCGGCCGGCGTGCGCAGGTCGTACCCAGCGGCGAAGACGTGGCAGGTGTCCAGGCATACACCCAGACGCTCTCCTCCCGGCGTCCGCTCCAGGAGCCAGGCCAGATGCTCAAAGCAGTAGCCTAGCTGGGTGCCCTGACCCGCCGTGGTCTCCAACAGCAGCCGAGCGCGGAATCCGCGAGTCGCCGCGTGGACCTCGCCCAGCGCCCGCGCCATCCGACCGAGGCCCGCCTCCTCGCCCGAGCCGACGTGCGCGCCCGGATGGAGTACCAGCCAAGGTGCACCGAGAGCCTCGCACCGTTCCAGCTCGACGACCAGCGTGTCGACCGATTTCTGCCACAGCTCGTCCTGAGGCGAGCAGAGGTTGAGGAGATAGGATGTGTGGCCAACGATTGGCCAGATGCCCGTCGTTTGAGCAAAGGACCTGAATTTGGCGATGGCTTCCTGTGTGAGCACGGGCACGGCCCACTGCCGATTGGGCTTCACAAACAGCTGCACTGCGTCGCAGCCCACCGACTTGGCCCGCTCGAACGCCTTGTGCATTCCGCCGGCGATCGATTCGTGGGCGCCGATCCTCACGTCCCATTCTCCGAGCGATAGCCCTCCACATAGCGCCGCGCCAGGTCAACGTAGGTCTCCTTGAAGCGCATCCACTGAGCCTTGTAGTCGTCACTCACCGGCTTGTCCAGCAGCCGTGCAGGAACTCCCACGGCGATACGCTCTGCCGGTATCTGCTGTCTTTGGCGGACCACAGCTCCTTCGCCCACCACACCCCACTCCCCCACGACGGACCAGTCGGACACCACGGCGCCCATACCGACGACAACGTAATCGTGAATCATCTTCACATTGTGAATCACGGCGCCGTGTCCGATCGTGACCCACCTTCCAATGGTCGTCTGCTCGCCCGGACGAACGTGAACGACGCAGTTGTCCTCCACGCTGCAGTAGTCGCCGATAGTGATGGTGCCGTAGTCGCCACGAATGCGCGCACCAGGCCCAATCCAGCAGCCTTCCCCGATCGTCACGTTCCCGAACACGTCGGCGGATGGGTGAACATACGTGCCTCTCCCGATGCGCGGCCGCTGCCCCTCGAACTCCGCTATCGTCATTGATGATTCTCCTGTGCCGCCTCGGCTCGGGCCAGGACCAGCGCTTCCTCCAACTCCTCAAGCTGGATGAGCATCGCGGGTGGGACTGAGTGCTTGGGCAAACGGGCTCTCAGGTCGGCGATTTCGCGCTCCAGCTCGCCAATCCGCCCGGTCCCCTCCTCGCTCATGGCTCAACGATCCGGTAGGAGGTGGTGATCTCCGCTACCTCCCCCAGCATCGCCGATGCGGGACAGTACTTCGTCTGCGAGAGCTCAATGGATCGCGCTACCGCCGCTGGATCTACCCCCTCTCCCGTCACGAGGAACTCCAGATGGATGCTGGTATAGACCCGGGGGTGTTCCTCGGCCCTTTTGGCCGTCGCCTCCACCTTCAGGCCTGTGAATGCCTGGCGCTTCTTCTGCAGGATGGAGATGACATCCATCCCCGTGCATCCGCAGAGGCCAACGAGCAGAAGCTGCATTGGCTTCGGGCCAGTTTCCTCGCGATCCTCCCCTGGCAACGCGTGATCGACGACGATCGCTCGGTCATCGGCTTCGCCCACCAACCGCAGTCCTGGCCCAACCCACGTTACCTGTGCTTTCGTTGTCATCCTCTGACCTCCATTCCCCTCGTTGGGCAGGGCCTAGGGGCCCCAGCCCTCATGCCTTGCGATGTGATGTCCAGTCTCGCTGCCGCCCGGCCATCGAAAGCTGTTCTCGGCAGTGATGTCAGCCTGGTCACCAGCTGCGACGAACACGCCCATGCCCGCCGACAGCGATAGCCCCCTTGGCGTCCCAACCTACTGGACCAAGAGGCTCGGCCTTGACCAAGGAGAGCCCATTCCAGGACGATTATACCTTGAACCAGATCAGTCGGCATGTAACACTGAGTACCCTTCAAGAGCTCACGCAGGTGGTCGGGCAGCAGAGCGCTCCCTCGGCTATTCAGCCGGTAGGTCGCTAGCCAAGGGCTTGCCTCCAATGTACAATGCGATGAAGAGTGCCCACAACGGCTACAGTGCTAACCACGGTCAGGGAGATGCCGGCGATGATCGCCACGTCGTCCTCGGCATGACCTCTGCTCAACCCACAGCGAGGCCCGTTGCTGCTTTGTCTTCGGGCCATTGACGCGAAGACTGTGAGCGATCGCAGCGGTGAGAGGTCACACCAGTGCGCTGTGCCACTTATATGCACTCTATTCAACATCAGAACGTGTCCGACGATCGGTCTCTGGCACACCGGTTTCCCGATCTGTGTGCTAGACAATCTAGGGGTTCAGGAGGAGACAGGCGAATGAGTATCCTGGTGACCGGTGGCGCTGGCTACATCGGCAGTATCGTCACGGAGGAACTGATTAAGCGGGACGAGGAGGTCGTCGTTTTCGATAACCTATCCTATGGACACCGGGCCGCCGTCCATCCGGAGGCGGGGTTCGTCGAGGGCGATCTGGCCGATCGAGGGGCCATCGAGTCCCTCTTCAGGCGCCACAACATCGACGCTGTGATGCACTTTGCCTCCTACACCCTGGTGGGTGAGTCGATGGAGCATCCGTTTATGTATCTCGGTGCTAACGTGACCAATGGCCTGAACTTGCTCCACACAGCAGTCAATCACGGCGTGCGTCGCTTCATCCTCTCCTCCACGGCCAATCTCTTCGACAAGCCCGAGCGCATTCCCATTGATGAGGAGGAGAGGATCATCCCCGGGAGCCCCTACGGTGAGTCCAAGCGCATCCTGGAACGTGTGTTGCTGTGGCTGGACCGCATTTACGGCTTTCGCTACGCGGCCCTCAGGTACTTCAACGCCGCAGGGGCCTCTCCCAACGGTGAGCGCGGCGAGGATCACGATCCCGAGACCCACCTTATCCCCATCACGCTTCAGGTAGCCTTGGGCCAGCGAGATGAAGTCATCATCTTCGGAGACGACTATCCCACCCGCGACGGCACCTGTGTCAGGGACTATGTCCACGTGGTCGATCTGGCCCAGGCTCATATCCTGGCGCTGGAGGCCCTCGATCGGGGCAGCCGCACCTACAACCTGGGCAATGGTCGTGGTTTCACGGTCAAGGAGGTAGTCGAGACCTGCCGGGAGGTGACAGGGCGGCCGATTCCGGCCGAGGTCGGCGATCGGCGGCCCGGAGATCCACCCACGCTGATCGCTGGCAGCGAGAAGATCCAGGCGGAGCTGGGGTGGGAGCCGCAGTATCCAGACCTGCAGACCATCGTGGCGCATGCGTGGCACTGGCACCGCACGCACCCGCGTGGGTACGGGAGTTAGGCCGTCCTCAGTGACGAGTTTCTGATCTACGGCAGAAGACAGCCTGCAAATCGTTGACAGCGCACTCCTATTGTGATATACTGACCGACAGTCAGTTACTGACCGGCGGTTGACAGAGAGGACGTAGGTTTGACCACTAGGGCGCGTCGCGAACGAGAGAAGCAGGAGCGACGACGATCCATCCTTCAGGCAGCCCGGGAGACGTTCTTCGAGAACGGGTTCCACCACACCACCGTCGAGAGTGTCGCCGAGCGTGCCGAGGTTAGTAAGGGAACAGTCTACCTGTATGTCGAGAGTAAGGAGGCGCTCCTTGCTCACCTGCTCCTTGAAGGCCTGGAGGATCTCGTCGGTGAGCTGGATCGGGCCTATTCCGCCACCCAAGGCGTGCCCGCCGATGAGCAACTGAGAGAGCTGGCACAGGCGTATTTGGCCTTCTTTCGCAGAGACCCGCAGTACTTCCCCTTCCTCATGGCCATGGACCGCGGCCGATTCCAGGAGGCTATTCCCTCGGAGCTGTACGAGGGGATTCTGGCAGCCAGTCTGGAGGGTCTCAACCGGGCGGTCCGCGTGGTGGAGCAAGGTGTGGAGGAGGGTATGTTCACCTGCTCCGACGCCCCGAAGGCAGCATGTGTCTTCTGGGCTTCGTTGAACGGCGTGCTACAGCTGATGGAACATCCACTTCGGCGGGAGATGGTTGGCGTGGGTCGGCAAGCGTTGTATCAATCGACCGTTGAGACAGTGATCAAGGGTTTGAAGTCGACCGCCTCAGGGGTGCAAGGCACGGAGTGAGGGATTCAGACAGAGGAGCCCAAGGAGGTCAGTATGAAAGAAGTGGTGATCGTCAGCGGATGTCGGACGGCGATCGGCAAGCACGGTGGAGCCTTCCGCGACGTCCCCGCTCAGGAGCTGGCTGCAACTGTGCTCGAGGAGGCGGTCAAGAGAGCCGACTTCGATCCCAATACGATTGACGACGTCATCGTCGGCTGCATCGGCCAGCAGAGTGACGCGCCCAACATTGGGCGGGTGGCAGCGCTATTGGCCGGGATACCAGCACACGTGCCCGGCTATACCGTGCAACGGAACTGTGTGTCCGGCATGATGTCGATCAGCAGCGCCTACCAAGCCATCCAGGCGGGCGACGGGGACGTGTTTCTTTGTGGCGGCGTGGAGAGCATGTCCACCGCGCCCTACGTCGTCCGGGGCGCCCGCTGGGGGCTCAAGCTGCGGCACGACACCTTCACAGATACTCTCTGGGAGGGGTTAACGGATCCCGTCTCCGACGATATCATGGGATACACGGCGGAGAACCTGGCGATGATGTACGCCATCAGCCAGGAAGAGCAGGACGGATACGCGGTCAAGAGCCACCAGAAGGCCTTCAGGGCCACGCGGATGGCCAAGTTCCGAGATGAGATCGTGCCGTTCCGCGTGACCAAGCGCGTGGCTGGTAGGGAAGTGGCCCATGAGGACATCTTAGAGGACGAGTGCATCAACCCTGGCCTCACCGTTCAGAAGGCCGCTCTCTATCCCACTGTGTTCAAGAAGGGCGGCACGGTGACGCCCGCGAACGCCTGCCCCATCTCGGACGGCGCGGCTGCCGTCGTGGTGATGTCGGCTGAGAAGGCAGAGGCGCTGGGCGCAGAACCGATGTGCACCGTTCGCAGCTACGCCTACGCCGGGCTGCCCCCCGACATCATGGGCCTCGGCCCGGCGTACGCCACTCCTGCGGCGATGGAGCGATCCGGACTCACACTCTCCGACATCGACTTGATCGAGCTCAATGAGGCCTTTGCAGCCCAGGTCCTAGCTGTAGGGCGGGAACTGGAGGGCCAAGGCTGGAATTGGGAGAGGGTGAACGTCAATGGCGGCGCTATTGCCCTCGGCCATCCTGTGGGCTGCACGGGAACTCGCCTCATCGTCACGCTGCTCTACGAAATGATCAAGCGGGACGTTCCGCTGGGACTGGCCACGGCCTGCGTCGGCGGCGGTCTGGGCGGGGCGATGGTGATCGAGCGGAAGGGCTAAGGAGAAACAGCTATGGCAGATATCTCCATGTGGCAGGACAAGAACGCGCGGTCGGCTTTCGTGGCCAAGGGCAAGGAGACCTTCGAGCGGATCAAGGGCGATCTGGAGGGTCAAGAAGGTGCAGTGATCGTGGCCATCGAGCCCGAGAGTGGTGACTACTTCATTGGCGAGACGTTGGGCCAAGCCAACCGAGCGGCGTTCGAGCATTACCCGGACCAGTGGTTCTACTTCGCGCGCGTGGACAATCCAGAGGCAGCGATTCCTCTGCCCACCTGGTGAAGCTGGCACGTCAGTGCACTGATTCCTAATCGGAGGTGACGCATGTATATTTTCAAGGCGGGTGTGGTGGGCGCTGGCACGATGGGCGGCGAGATTGCCCAGGTCATCACCTACGCTGGCTTGCCAGTGGTGATGAAGGATATCGACCAGAAGATGCTGGATGCCGGGATGGAGAAGATTCGCTCGATCTACCAGCGACGGGTCGATAAGGGCAAGATGACCTCTGGAGATATGGCGTCGAAACTCGACCTGGTGACGGCCACGCTGTCATACGATGATCTGTCCGACGTGGATATCGTCATTGAGGCCGTGCCGGAGCAGATCGCGATCAAGAAGCGGGTGTTCCGGGAGCTGGAGGAGGCCTGCCCAGAAGAGACCATCTTCGCCAGTAACACATCAGCGCTGTCCATATCTGAGATGGCGGCGGCCACAAGTAAACCTCACAAGGTCATCGGGATGCACTTCTTCAACCCAGCACATATTATGAAGCTGGTCGAGATCATTCCCGGCCTGGAGACGGGTGGCGAGACGCAGGACGACGTCGTGATGTTCTCGGAATCCCTGCGCAAGATCCCGGTGGTCGTCCAGGAGTGCCCGGGGTTCCTGGTGAATCGCCTGCTGATGCCGTATCTCAACGAAGCAACGCTGGCACTGGGTGAGGGTCCCGCGTCGGCTACGGAGATCGACAGCGCGGTGGTGGAGTGGGGCATGCCGATGGGTCCATTCACGCTGATGGACATGCTGGGGATTGATGTGTGCGGCCACGTCGGAGAATACCTCTTCTCTGAGTACGGTGAACGGATGACACCCGCTCCCCTGTTTCAGAAGTTGCTGGACGCTGGGCGCCTAGGCGAGAAGAGCGGAGCTGGCTTCTACGATCATCCTGGTGGCGAGTCAGAGGAGGTCCATCAGATGATAGAGGATCTCCAGGCTTCAGGCATGGTGGCTTCAGGGACGTCGTTCAGCGTTGAGCGCGTCATGTATCCCCTGATCAATGAGGCTGCACAGTGCGTGCTCGAGAACGTGGCAACTATGACAGACATCGATATGGCGATGGTCGCCGGCACCGGTATGACGTACGAAGGTGACCGGGTCGGTCCACTGGTCATTGCCGATCGCATAGGCCTCGACAATGTCGTCGACAAGCTGACTGAATTGGAGGATGCGTTCGGTCCTCGATTCCGACCTGCTCGCCCGCTCCGGCTCCGGGTTCGCGCCGGGCAACTGGGTGTGAAGGCTGGCAAGGGGTTCTACGAGCATACGTAGACGGCAGGTTGGGCAACAGGGAGAGCCGTTGGCGAGCTGGAAGGACGTTGGTCTCCCTAGCTGATTGCCCACCACCTTTCGACGACTCCAGTATGACGATAGAGGAGGTAGATAATGGCCGAATGGCAGAACATCCGAGTTGAGGTTGAGGATCGCATTGCGCTGCTGACGATAGATCACCCGCCGGTCAACTCCTTCAATGAGCAGGTCGTGGGCGAG
>JASFVG010000066.1:0-14478 GCA_050049955.1 Anaerolineae bacterium
CGCAGTGGTCAGGAGGAGCAGGTCCTCCCCGTCTACCGCCTCCAGCTCAGCCAATCGCCTGGCGGCTGGGACAACGTCGTCGCGCGTGTGGGCAACGCCGTGGTAGAACAACCGAGGCGGCAAGTCGCGTTCTAGCCGCCCCAATGCATACTCGCTAGCACCCTCTAAGTCAGGAAGACACATCGTCTCGATCCTGCCATGCTGGCGTCGCACAATCGGTTGCCAGGGGCAACCTCCGATTTACCGACCTGTTTCTCGACACAGCCTTGTCGAATCGGTACGGTGCGACAAGACAGGTCGAGCAACTGCGGATTATACCGCCACCTGCGAACCCACGCGAGATCGCCAGCTCGCGGGGCGTGCGTCGAACTCTCTAGGCGACGGCAAACGGCCTGGTCGACCGGCGGCGGTTGATGCAAGATCTGAAGATTTCCGTGGGCGGTGGGCCCCAGCGCAGCCGAAACGGGCACTATTCTCTCCCACATCAGCTCTCTTCCAAGGCTGCCCGATGCTGCATAGTTCTGCGCAATGTCGCAATGTCGCCAGGCACGAAGTAGGCCACTGCCCCAAACAGAGCGGCACAGACCAGCCACGTGCTCACACAAATCGCGATGATGGCCACGTGTAGCGACGAGCGCATAGCGACGACGCCGGCTAGCCATGGTGCCACGGCTGCGCCTCCGTCTTCCACCAGCTTTCGGACAGCCTGGGCCGTGCTGCGGGCCTCCGGGAGAGTAATGTCGGGTACGGTCGCCATAGCGTTGGGCGGCGTGATCGACATCGTGATTCCTGTCACTCCGAGGAGGACGGCAAAGAGCGCCGTCCTTTCTGCTGGCACACGCATCGTAAGCAGGAGCATTGCGACCGCCGCCAGGGTTCCCAGCCCTCCGACGAGGGCCCGTCCGCGCCATGTGCGCTTGAACAGGGTATCCCCCAAGTTACCGCCGAGCAGATGACCAGCGGAAAGCGCAGCAACAGCGACCAGCATGGCCGTCATCGCCTGCCCGGCGGTGTACCCGCGTTCCTTCTCCAGGTAGCGGAAAAACCAGAAGATCAACACGTTCCAGGCAAAGACGCCGAAGAAGCCCTGGGCCATCAGGAGTAGCAGAGTGCGAATGCGCAGAAGCCCGTGGATTGCCTGCCAGTCTATGCGGTAGGTTCCGATCTCCTCCAGTCCCTCCATCTCCGGCTCGGCGCTACCCCGTGGTTGCTCCCGAACGGTTGTGAGAATCAGCGCCGCGACGGCGATTCCGCAGCTTCCGGTGATGAAAAAGACCCGGCGCCACCCCAGCAGACCGCCCAAGGCGGTCGCTAGCACCGTGCCCACCATGAAACCCAGCGGGCCCGACATCTGCATCGCACCGTAGACCCTACCGCGCATCGTCGGCCCGAAGTAGTCGGCGAGGAGGCTGTACAGCCCAGGATAGCTGGAGTCATCGATACCGGTGCTTGAGCGCGTCGCCATGAACGCCGGGTAGGTAGGCGCTAGGGCGTTGAGCCAGGTGGTCATGCCCCAGATGAAGGAAGCCAGCGCCAGCAGCTTCGCGCGGGCGTAGCGGTCGTAGAGGTAGCCCCAAACGGGGTAGAGCACGGAAGCAACCAGAATGGCCAGGCTGGACACAGCGCCCATCTGTGCCTCGTTAATACCGAAGTCCTCCATGATCGAAGTTGTGAGAGGGCCGATCAAGAGCTTGTCAGCCTGATGGAGGAGTAGGAAAAGGAACAAGACGGCCGCGACGGACCAGCGGTAGCTACGATTCATAGTGGGCACTCCAGGAGCTGCGGTCCGATCCTTGGACGCCAGGGTAGGCGTGCTCGCGATGGCTGCCGAAAGCCAGTTCCTTGATCGGCCGGTGCGACACCTTTCCCCCGGGCATCGCGCGCTTCGTAGCTGTAGCGTCAGGCGGCGTCTCTCGTGAAGGGCCGCCAGAGAATGCGATACTGTCGCTTGTCTATCGCCAGGGCGGGTGCAGGCACGAGAGCCAAGCTATTATAGTATGATTGGTGCGCGCTTCAAGTCGGGCAAATGTAGCCTCGGCAGGAGCGAGAGTTTGTGCGGGTGCTACCTTGATCGCCCACGCAATAGGCTCGCCTCCCCTGCGGGGGAAGCGATCGGGTGATGTGTGACCAAGGGGGCGGTAAGTCCCGTGCGAGGGCGATGGGAATCACCCGACACCAGCAAAGGAAACGAGCGAAGACGGGGTTACCGACCACCGTGCACGCCTCCTGAGGTGGTCCCGATCCTGTCCAGGCTCAGGCGGTCTTCTGCCCAGTCAGCCGAGCAGGGGAGCGGTGTAGACCCGAGGCAGGCAACCTGTCCAGAGAGCGACTGGACACGCTGGTCCAGCGCCAAGGATTGACAGAATCCCTCCATTCACGTAACATTAAGAACGTAGGACTTGTATAGCACCGTATGGGTGGAGCAGTGCTGCCCCCTTGTGGTGTTCCTGTCTTGAGCATACTGGAGCGAAGTTGAGGAGGTTTCCTATGTCCTATCGTGATACCTGGGCCACCTGTGAGGAATGCGGGAAGCAATTCATATTCACCGTTGAGGAGCAGCGCCGGTTGGACAGATTGGGGCTCGATGTGGAGCCCAGTTCTTGTGCTCAGTGCCGGGCCGGCAGCGCGGGCGAAGAAGCGACTAGCTGGAGCCTAGAGACTGCGGAGGGCCGGACGGGTGAAGCGGTTGGGACAGAATCCGGAGAGCAGTTGGGGGCAATCAAGTGGTATGAGCCGAGGAAACGCTACGGCTTCATCACCAGGGCCAGAGGCGACGATATCTTCTTTCACCGGAATGCTATTGTAGAAGGTAGGGAAGAGGATTTCGCGGAGGGCGCGGAGGTGACCTTTCGGATCACTGAGTCCGATAAGGGGCCGGAGGCGGCGGACGTTAAGATCGTGAAACCGACGTAGCCTCGTGATCACCGGATGCGGGCGGTTGATCGATGTTGTGCCGTGTATAACGATATGGCACTCCGCAGGGCGGGCCGAGAGCATCGCGGGTTGATCAAACGAGGGGGCCGCATCTTGCATGCATGTAAATAGGGCAGGACCGGACTGGCCCTGCCCTATCGCGCGAACAACCACAAACATCTAGTTGGTTCGACCTACTTCCTCTTGACCTCGATGGTCTTGGGCTTGCTCTCCTCGGCCTTTGGCAGCGTGAGGGTGAGAACACCGTTCTCGAATACTGCCTCAGCCTGCTCCGTGCTCACCGGCACGTTCAATGTCAAGCTCCTTGAGAAGGGACCGTAGGCGCGTTCCTGGAACAGGTAGTCTACGTTCTCCAAGGGGCGTCGAAGCTCCCCTCGAATGGTTAGCTGGTCGCCATCTATCGTGATTTCGACCTCGTCCGGCGTCAACCCCGGGAGGGACGCCAAGATAACGATCTCTTCCGGAGTCGTGTAGACGTCCAGCGGGAGCCTTAGGTGCTGCGCTTGTCGCTCCGACAACTGACGCTGGCCGGGTCGCACGTAGCTATCCTCCATGAGCTCGTTCATTGCCTCACGCAGAGACCTCATGTCGCGCCACGGGCTCAGGTTCATTATCGCCATTTCAGCATCTCCTAGCTTGCTCAATCTAATTCGTCCTGACCTTGATCGCCTTTGGCTTGAGCTCGTCAGCCTTGGGCAATGTCAGAGTCAGTATGCCATCCTCGAATTCCGCCTCCGCCTCATCAGCTTTGATCGAGACGGGGATTGAGAGGGAGCGTGAGAAGGAACCGTAGTAGTGCTCTCGCACCACATAGTTGGCTTCCGCCACCTCTTCCTCCATCTTCGTTTCACCCTTGATAGTCAGCGTATCATTCTGAATGCTGATGTCGATGTCCGACGGATCAACGCCCGGAATCGCTGACTTGACCACGACGGCATCGTCAGTCTCGTACATATCAACAGCTAGTCTGCCACCCACGCGAGGAACAACGCCGCCGCTCCCGGGCCGAACAATGCTGTCCTCAAAGAGCTGATTCATGGCCTCTCTCAGGCTGACCAGGTCGCGGAGTGGATCAGTACGTCTAAGCAGTGCCATTTCTGTACCTCCTTGATAAGTGTAAGATGCCGCACGTTGAGCCAAACATGTCTGGTAGCGCGGCCCAACATCCCGCCTTGGACAAAGTTCCGTTCTTTCTAGTGTCATTATGACATGGCCCCATAAGAGAGGCGTTAGAGGCTCATAAGAAAGGCGTTAGAACAACAAATGCCCCCGTATGGCCATACGGGGGCAAATCTAGCGCAGCTCCTTGCCGGAATAGCTGGACGGGCGCGTCAGGTCCCGCCCGAATTGCCAGGGTCCTGTTGCCGGAAATCGACGAAGCGATAGCCGGTCCCTATCTCAGTGAAGATGTACCGCGGATTCGAGGGGTCAGGCTCAATCTTCTTCCGTAGGTAGCTAATGTAGAGGCGCAAGTTCTGGATTTCATCAGCCCCGTACTCGTAGCCCCACACTTTGGAGAGCAGCGCTTCGTGTGGGACAACCCATCCGCTGTTCTCGACGAGATGGTACAATAGCCGGAACTCGGTGGGGCGCAGGTGAAGGTGCTCTCCCTCGACGATGACCTCACGCTTATTGAAGTCAATGCTGAGCCGACGGTCGACCTTTAAGATCGACTCCTCGGGACCGGTGGGGCCTTGCGTGCGGCGGAGCACTGCCTTGATGCGGCTAGCAAGCTCTCGGGCGCCGAAGGGCTTGGTCACGTAGTCATCCGCGCCAAGCTCCAATCCGCGCACCTTGTCTTCCTCATCAGCCCGAACGGTAAGCATGACCACAGGCACGTTCGAGATCTCGCGCAACATGCGCAGCGTCTCGAAGCCGTCCAATTCTGGCATCATTACGTCAAGAATGATGAGGTCGGGCAGCTCCCTGCGCGCCCTATCGAGAGCTTCGATGCCATCGTGCGCCTCTATGACGCGATACCCTTCCAGCTCCAGGTTCATACGTATGAACTTGGTCATGCGGGGCTCGTCGTCCACAACCAAGATTAATCCATCACCGTCCATTGGGGGCTGCTCTCATTGTCTCAAACGGGCCTTCGCGGTAGCGTGTGCTATTCGCGGATGAAGCTGATGACCTCTTCGTCTGTGTCGCTGGGGAGTATCTCCATGCAGTGGATGCGCTGCCACGAATAGACTACAGTATCGGTCTCCGGCAGGACGTACGTCACGTCACGCCCGTCCCGGTGCCGAACGTTGCGCACAATCAGTACTTGGTCGGTGGGCTCAGGGATGCTCTCAATCTCGCCCACGACAGCTTCCTCATTGAGGATGTGAATCACCACCGTATACGCCATTTCGAGGGCTCCATTCTGGGTGTCACTTCTGGATGATCACGCCCAACCTAACCTGGCCCAGCTGAAGTTCGTACCCGTCTTCAAGTGGATGGGGCAGATAGGGTGTCAGTCGCTCACCATTGAGAAAGGTCCCGTTGGCGCTTCCCAAGTCCTCGACGAAGTAGTCTCCCCCGCCATACCAGATCTTGCAATGGCGGCGAGAAACCCCTCCTTGAAGCCCACCATCTGGAGAGAGATCAACGTCTGGGAAGATCCCGTGCGCGGCGTCGAGACGCCCAATATGAACTTGTTCGGCAGCCGGGAGCTGGACCTGACGACCCGAGGATAGGATCTTGACCCGCAACACAGTCTCGAGCTGTTCTGATGGTGTGGCCCGCGATTCGCCATCCCACGCATAGGCCGTCGCAGCCGGCAAGTCCTGCTCTGGGATGGGCTCCGTCCCGAGCGGCCCGCCAGTGGGTAAGTAGACCCCGCATTCGGTACAGAAAAGCGTGCCGGGGCGGTGCTCACGCCCGCAGGATGGACAATCAATCATGGATACTCCTCCCAGCCGTGAGAGTGCGAGTGCCATACTTGATTCTCTTGCGCCCTCTTGCAGTCGGATGGCCCTTCGTCGCAACATGCCCCGCTTCAAGCATCACGGCCCGAGCCAACTGCTTCTCGCCCATCTCGAGCAGGCGGGTTGCCACCATTTCCAGCATACTGGTGGCCTGATCGCTTCGACCCGCGCTTAAGGCAGACCACGCCCGCTCCTGCATACGATACAGGGTGATCTTGCTCAGGGCGTTCACGATAGCCGAAGGTACGGCATATCGTCTACGGTTGAGTTCCTCGTTGGTGAAGGTACACCGGATGTCGTGCCGCAGAACCTCGTTAATGCGACTGAGAGCTGGCACATCGCCTCGGAGTTCAAGTTGGACCAACCGCTGTTCGCCAACCGGCTTCTGCTTCACCTCCATCTCCAACACGGCGTTCAGGGGCGCGCCAGCTTCGAGCGCGCCAAGCCTTATGAGGCCATTCGATAGCGACAGCGGCTCCAGGTAAGGTGACGTCAGGAATGCTGTCTCCACCCGCACACCGTCAGCACAACGAGCTTGCAGGGTCAGTCCCGTGGCAAATGCCGCTCCTAAGCGGCGAATCCTCTTCTGGAGCAAGGTATGCACCTGGCCGGGAGATGCGATATACGCCGAGGTCCCCCCACTCCTGGAGGCAATCTCGTCGAGCAAGACATCGTTCCAGTCCTCACCGATCCCCATCGCGCTGATGCCGATGTTCCTGGCTCCCATCCTTTCGGCCAGAGCGATACATTCCTCATCATCGCCGTAGGTGTACCCGTCGGTAAGCAGAACCAGATGGCTGATCACGTGCTCACTGTGGTGTTTCTCGAGCTCCACCAGGCCGGCGCGCATGCCCTTCAAGATCTCGGTACCGCCTCTTGCCCGCAATGGGGCGATCCTCGCCTTGGCAAGGGCATCGCTGATGCCGGTCTGACTGGAGAGAACCACGTCAGCACGGTCGCTGAAGACAACGATTGCCAATGCGTCGTCATGGTGAAGTTCGGCAACGATTTGCCGAGCTGACTCCTTGACGTGCTCCAGCCGTGGCCCCTTCATTGAAGTGCTCTGATCGATCACTAGACATAGATTGAGCGGCAGGCGATGACTTTCGGAGGTCGCCGCGGGCTCGATCTCCACCAGTGCGTAGAGCATCTGCTTGCTGTACGGAGCGTATAGGCGCTCGCGACTCAGGACCACGTTCCATGCGAGGGCGGTCTCTTCGCTTAGCCCTAGCTCCTCACGCTGTCGATCGTAGGCCAGCCGAGCATCGACGTCGCCTAGAATAGCGTAGGCTGCGTGTACCTCGTGGAACAGCGTTGTCGATGCATCGGTTTGACGGCTATCGGGGTGATATCGGCGCGCGAGCCGGTGGTAAGCGCGTTTGATCTCGCTCTGCGTTGCAGATGCCGGAACACCGAGTACGGCGTAGTAGTCTTTGTGGCTGTCTATCTCCATAGCGTCCTAAGCCTGGGGAGAGCGCCAGAGGATAGCTGTTGTGTTATCCCGGCCGCCTGCCCGGTTCGCGGCGGCGACAAGATCCTCACAGGCTCCCTGCAGAGAAGAGGCTTCAGTGACGACCTCGAAGATGACTTCCTCATCGACCATGTCCCACAGACCGTCACTACAGAGCAGCAAGTGGTCGCCAGGCGGTATCTTCCTGACGTGGGTATCCACCTCGAGCCTGCCAGTTTGGCCGACAGCACGATAGAGGACGTTCTTCTGCGGATGCTCGGCCGCTTCTTCACGCGCAAGCTCCCCTAATGAGATTAGCCGATCCAACAACGAGTGGTCGTGCGTAATCTGATCCAGACCCTCCCCCGTCAGCAGATATGCTCGACTGTCCCCCACATGCCCGACGTAGGCTTGAGTGCCCAGCACCAGAGCACAGGTCAGTGTGGTGCCGCTCCCCGGTAGCTGCTCAGATACGGCGTCATTTGCCGCCTGTACTGCGTCTACCAGGATCTCGGTCAAGGCGGGACGATTGGCGTCGTGCTCCCGATCCGTCAGGGAGGGCAGATAGACGTGACGTGCGATGTGATGCGCGGCCACACGGGCCGCCAAGGAACTGGCCATCTCGCCGGCTCGGTGCCCGCCCATGCCGTCCGCCAGCACAAGGAGCCCGAACCATGGGCGCCTCTCACCCCCGTCGTGCGCAGCAGTAATCACGAGTGCAGTATCCTCGTTGTGATCACGCGTCTTGCCCACGTCGGTGGCCCAGCCCACCTCTAGTCTGGGGCGTGACGGGACACTCGCCAGCTCAGGTGATTCGGCGACCTCGGCAGCTGATACTTCTTCCCGTTCAAACAGCCTACGCAGGAAGTGCATAGAGATAGCGGTCAGATGAACCGATATAGACCATACCGTCCGCAGCGGTTGGTGACGAGGTCACCGGGCCATCTGTCTGGAAGCGCCATCGGAGGTCCCCAGTTCTGGCGTCCAGACTGTACACGCAGCCGTCCACAGAGCCAAAGTAGACGCTGTCGTTGAGAAGGGCAGGCGATGATGTCACCTGCCCGTCGGTGGCATATCGCCAGACGAGACGGCCGCTCTCATCATCCAATGCGTACAGGTGACCGTCTGCTGACCCGATGTACACGATGCCATCACCTACCGTTGGCGAGGAGATAACGGGTCCGTCCGTCCGTTGCCGCCAGGCAAGCCACCCTGATCGAACGTCTAGCGCATAGACGTAGCGGTCCTGACCGCCCACGTAGATCATCTGCTGGGTGAAGGCCGGGGAGGAGGTGACGCTGTTCCGGGCGCGGAAGCGCCAACGAGCGTCACCAGCTGTGTCCACCGCATAGACAATGCCGGACTCGCACGCTATGTAGACGGCCTCCTCGCCAATGGCCGGTGACGAGCGCACCTTGCCATCTGCCATGAACTTCCAGGCGACACGCCCACTCCGAACATTGACGGCGTACAGATGCTGATCATCAGAACCGAAGAATATGTGGTCGAACGCTGCACGGGGCGAGGACCAGATCTTGCCCTCTGTAGGGCATGTCCAGCGGATGCGCCCATTTGCTACGTCAATCGCATACAGAACACGGTCGATGGATCCAACGAAGATCGTCTCATCGTAGACGCAGGGAGACGAGGCAATTCCATCATCTGCCGGATACTTCCACAGGAAGCTGCCGGTCTCTGCATCGATGGCATACAGGTTGTGGTCATACGCACCGATGTATACGGCACCGTTGTGGATAGCGGGCGAGGATCGGATCTCGTCCTCGCATGCGAAGCGCCACATTGGGGATATCTCGCTGTGCACAGCAGCAGCTCCGCCGAAGACAGTTGACCCACCCACGCCTCTGGCAGAGCGAAGACTCATCAAGGCCCGCTGCATCTCTTCCGCTGAGCCGAAGCGATCGTTGGCGTCGTACATCAGAGCGCGGTTCACCAAGTCCACCATCTCAGGAGAAACGGCGGGATTCGTGTCGTGGATGGGCCGCCGGAGGAAGGAGAAGGGGGGCTCTAGACGGGGGTCAACCTTGCTGAGCAAGTGGTGAATTGTCGCCCCCAGAGCATAGATGTCCACCCGCGGGTCGGCGATTCCCTGGTACTGCTCGGGAGGCGAATACCCCTCGGTGCCGATGACGGTCCCCTTCTGGCCGCTCTGGAACAGCTTGGCGATGCCGAAGTCTATCAACCTGATGCGTCCATGCTCGTCGAGCATGACGTTGGATGGCTTGATGTCGCGGAATATGATGGGGCTAGGTTCATGACTGTGGAGATAGCTCAACACCTCACATATCTGAATGGCCCAGTTTGCGACCTTTGCCTCGGACAGAAACCCCTTCGTGTCAGCCAGCAGCGCCTGCAGGTCTCGACCCCTGACATACTCGATAACCAAGTAGCTGCGGTTGCCTTCGGTGAAACAATCGTAGACCTGGACAATGCCAGGGTGGTTGAGTGTGGCCAGGAAGTTGGCCTCGCGCTCGAAATTGCGTAGGATAATCTCCCGCACCGGGGCGGCTTCGGCGGTGTTGATCATCTCCTTGACAGCACACAGCCGAGTGACCTTGGAGAAACGCAGGTCCTGAGCCATGTAGACGGCACTCATGCCGCCTACGGCCAGGATTCTAAGGATACGGTATCGGTCCTGTAGAAGACGGCCTTCGAGCAGACGACCCTGAACGGCATCGGTTTGCTCTCCCCTGAAGTCGCTGGACCGTCCGTCGTCGGGGCCTTGGGGTAGCTGATCCTTCTCAGTCGGCCCATCGGAGGTCGACCACGCGTCCTCAATCCTGCGCGTTTCGAGATGGTCTGGGGTAGTCATTGGACTCGCGCCGACTGCGCCCGCCTAGAGCGAAGACGGCTAGGCTCATTATAGGGTCAAATCACCAAACATGCAACGTGCGGGAGGTGACCACCGGCGCCCAGGCCCCCGTACCTGACGGGGAGGCCCGTGGCTGGCGCCTGGCTAGGTCGAAGCAGCAGCGCGGACGCAGCGGGAGTGTCTTGGGGGCACTACTCCGATACGGGTGGTTTGAGCGTTTCCGGAGTCGGCGGGGTTTCGAGCGAATGCTCCAATGGACGCAGTGCGCACCCTACTCTGACGGGTTGAAGTAGCGATAGGTGGCCGTGGAGATATCGGTGATCAGAGCAGCGCTCTCCTCCCACTGTAGCCATTCAGGCCGATGAAGGAAGATCACCAGGACATAGTCGCCGCCCGGGGTAAAGGCCAGACCGGCATCGGCGTGCGTGTTGCTGATCCAGCCGTGCTTGTGAGCAACTTCTACCTCATCGGGCACTCCTGCTTCAATCAAGCTATCGATCGGGTTCTGGCTCATCCATTCGATCATCGCCCGACACTCATCTGAAGTCACCCCGTCTGGGTAGGTCAGCCTTAGCGCGCCACCGCCGTGACTGCATTGATAGATCATCTCCAGAAATAGCCCGATGTCCAGGGGGGTCGTCTGGATGAAGGGGTCAGGTTCGGCAGAGATATCTGTCCGCGTATTGGCGGTGGTCGTGATGGTCACGCCCAGGTCCTTCTCATCGTAAGGGGCTGCCATAAACGTGTTGCTAAGCCCGAGGCGATCCATAGATGCCGTGAGCCGCTCAACCGCCTCGTAGGTGTTGCCATCGGCGACGACGTCGCGCAGGAGCAGGTTGGCAGTGAAGTTCCCGCTTTCGGTCATCGTCTCGCTAATTAGCTTCCTGGTCTCCATGTCCGGGGGTTGGTCGAGACTCCTGTACGCTTCCTCAAGCACAGCAATCTTGAGCACGCTCAGGCCTGAGTAGGCGACCTCGGCATTGATCATCAGCTCGTCACCAGTCTTGAGGTCCTTCACGAAGATCCCCGGAACAAGCCCTGGCTGACGGTCTAGGCGTGTCTCCAGCAGTTGCCTAAGTAACCCAATGTCTCTCTGCGGCGCCGGTTGGCTCTCCACCACCAGCTCAACGCTACTCGTGCCGGCCGACACAAGTGCACTGGCGAGGAGCGAACGGGATGCTGACACATCCAGGGTGGAACCCGGCTGACCAACCCGGAAGTCGAGCAGGGCAGGCAGCGCAACCGGCCGCTGGGGGAGGCGATCGTACTGGTAGGCCACACGGTCCAGGAACCTGGTCAGCCGCTGCTCGGAGAAGGATACCGCCACAGGCACTTCCCTGGGTGGGAGCGGGCGGCCTAGGAGGTAGGCCAGGAAACCATCCAGGGTCCGCCAGACCGCCAGGGCTGCGTCCAGGCTAGCCCCGGTCTGCTCCCCATCGTAGCACAGTTCGACGGAAGTAGGCGACAGGGACAGCTGGCGCTCCTGATAAGTGATCGTTAGCGGTGTGGCAAAGGCAACTTCGAGTGCGTTCAAGGCTTGTTCGCGCGTCAGATCGCCGACTGGAAGGCCAGCCATTGTCATGCCCGTCGGCAGGGTGCGGTTCGTCAAGCGATAGCCCACGTACCTCCACGCAACAAACAAGGAGGCAATGGCAATCGCGATGATCACCCACACGACATATCCTCGCCTGTGCATCACGGAATGCCCTCCATCTGAGGTCCGGCGATTATAGCATGCGCGAATGGTGACGCCAAGCTCCGAGGCGGCTCAGCCGGACGTCGAGCGAACCGTAGCGACCGGGTGGACGTGGTGACCGCGATGGCGCCCAGGGGTGGGACGCGGTGATTCAGAGCCCTGATTGGAGCCAACTCGGCTGCCGTTTCGGTCAGCCATGCATAGTTGGGTCGGGGGCCGCAGCAGAAGGCCCCGCCACAAGGAGCGGGGCCTACACGGGTCTCAACAGTTCGTCGGGCAGCGATGGCTAACGGTGTTGCTCAAGCCACCGATAGGCCAGGTATCCTGAAATCGCGCCGAAGAGCAGATTCTGGGCCGGCCATACGCAGCACCAAGCGCCCAGGGTAGCTACGGCCAGCGTCAGGCCGACAATCCAATCGAGCAGCCAATAGCCAGCCAGGAGTATGATGCCTCCGGCCGGCTTGCCAGCGTAGATCCATCCGATACCGAGGAATCCAAAAAACCCCCCGACGAGTTCTAGTAGCAGCGCCACCATAGGGTCCCTGTCGCGCATCACACCTTCACCTCTCTGTCCAGCCACTCACCTAGCAACTCGTAGCGGAAGTCCTCTCCCTGGTAGACCTTGTAGGCTCCGTAGAGGCCGTAGCCCAGCAAGAGTAGCGGGGCACCAAGGAGGACGATTGCGGTCCCGATCGTGATCATCAGCGCGAGGGGCATAAGGAGGAATCCGATGATCACGGCTGAAAGCGCCCCGCTGATCGCCCAGGCAGCCGCCACGATTGTAGCCGCTACAGCCAGCAGGACGATGTACAGCAGCATGCCGGCACCCTGATAGACCAGCGACTGGAGCGCGTGGAAGGCGATGAAACCTGATCGCTCTCGGTAGGATAGGTAGACGATTAGAGGGACTGCCAGACCGACCAGGGCACCTACGCCACCCGCAAGTGCCAATAGTAGGGTCAGCAGAACACTCGCGTGGGTCAAGGCTGCTATCGTCCAATCATCGGACGGTGAGGACTGACGCTCGGTCTCAACTGCACGACCATCGAGCTTAGCACCATCTTCGTCTAGGGGCCTGAGTTGTCCCTGTTCGTCGACTGCATCACCCATTGTCCACCTCCATTCAAGTCCTTCACGTCGTCTCTATCAGGGTTTACGCATACGCCGGGCCAAAGTTGCACCTACCTATGCGTGTGCTATAATCGCCTCCGTTTCAATCAGGTGTTCAATCTTGCTCGCCCCCTGGGTCGTCTTGCTTTCCCAAGGGCTGCCTGGATGCAAGCTAGGGAACTGGCACCGCACGCCGGGTTCGCAGCCGCGCCGGGGTGATAGTGGGGGTAGCAGGAAGCAATCTGGGCCGCGTATCGGCCGCCTTCGGTTGCTCTCTCCAAGCCGGGGAGCGGGCCGGAACTGGGGTGGCTCGGGCTCAGCTCGGGTCTTCGATTCTTGCCGCGTAGGAGAAGCACCACCCCTGCCAGGAATGGTCACCAAACGTCAGCTTGGCCTCTTCATCATCGCCCTCAGCGTTGTTGGCACGCTCAGTATCATCGCCGTGGATGCCCTCGGCGCCGGTCAATGGAGCGGGGTTGGACCTCTGCAGCGGCTGGGCATTGTCGGGGGGGTGTTGGCCACGGTTGTGGGCCTGGTGCTGACGCGTATGGGTAACCGGCCCGCCTAGTTGGCGTGTGACGGCTCGATCGATGATTCCGACACACAACCGTCTCCTCAACTACCTAGCTGCGCTACTGGTCATCCTGACCGTCTTCATCTATCTGGGCTATCTGGTCATCTACCTGGCTTACGCCGTGGAGCTGTTCCAGTGGCCGTTTGACTACGACCAGGGTGAGGGGTTCGAGCTGAATGATGCCATCCTCTACGGGCGGGGCGAGTGGCCTTACCGAGACAACACGGCCTTTCCCTTCTATGCATCCAACTACCCTCCAGTTTTCCATCTACTGATCGTCCCGCTGCAGCTGATCGTTGGTCACCGGGTGGTCACTGGTAGGCTGGTCTCGTTTGGCGCTACCCTCATCACTGCTGGCACCATCTTCCTGGTCGTGAGACGCAAGGCTGGAGGCGCGAACCAAGGCCGGCTGGCCAATTGGTTGATTCCGCTGATCTCCGGACTTGGCTTCCTTGCTTCGAACTACGTGTATCAGATTGGCCCGCTCTGCCGTATGCATATGACGATGGTGATGTTCGAGACGCTGGCCATCGCTTTCATTGCGGAGTTCGAGCATCCGCGGCGTGGAGGGCGGAATCTGCTCGTTGGGCTCGCGCTGCTATTCCTTGCTGGGTACACGAAACAGACCGCCGTATTCACTGTTGCTGCAGCGATTTCCTACGTCTTCCTGCGGGATATGAGGAAGGGTCTGATCGCGGGTGTCGGGCTGGCCCTAGTGGCAGGGTCCGTCTTCTGGCTGATCAACGTGGCTACTGACGGGCAGTGGTGGGTGAATATCATACAGGCCAACGTAAATGAGTTTGATTATCGCCAGACGTTGTTCCTCTTCGGGCAGTGGTTGCGCCTGCACACCCTGTTCGCTGTCTTGGCGGTGGGCACGTTAATCTATGAGCTGTTCTGGGATAGACTGTCGGCCTACTCGCTGTGGTTCTTCTTTGCCCTTGGTGTCGGAGCACTGAGCGGAAAGTGGGG
>JASFVG010000067.1:0-14438 GCA_050049955.1 Anaerolineae bacterium
AGCGGAATCCCCACCCAGACGATGGTCAAGGAGAGCCCGGTCGCTAGCCCGGTCACCAGAAAGATGAAGTAGAGAACCCCCAGGGGAAACGCAGCCAGCAGGTAGACCAGGTTGAGGTATGCCTGCCTGGACCACAGGACCTCGATGAACTTCCGGGTTCCCCGCACAAGCCGAATCATCATCTTCATCGCCTCCTGACTCGTACGAATGTCACCGGCGAGGCCACGCACGCTCACCTCAAGGGACCGGCACCACCATGGAGTAGGCAAGCATTGCCAGCCCTAGGAGAGAGAGGATCCCAAACGCGACGAGGGCCCCCCAGACGAGGGTGCGCTGCTGGATCCGCCTCTGGGCTTCTCGATAGGCCTCCACCTGATCCTCGACCCTTATGGGAACGGGTATCTCCGCAGCCCTCTGTTGCATCGCAGCAGCCAGTTCTGCCGTCTCAGCGAGTTCCGGGTCGGATGCCAGGTATTCCTCAACGAGTGCCCGGGTGTCAGGGCTGGCTTCACCCGCGAGGTACAACGGCAGCAAGTCTAGGATGACGTTCCGTTCGATCTGCTTCATTCGGCAACCTCCATATCGAGGGCATCAGCGAGCAGCTTCTTCCTGACACGATGCACCTTCACTCTTGCGGCTGTCTCGGACAGCTCCAGCGTGCGGGCGATTTCCGCGTAGGGCAGCTCGTGCTGGACGCGCAAAGCGAAAGCCGCCCGGTCAATCTCAGGCAGGGTTTGGAGCACGCGCTGAACCCTCCCCAACTCGAGCCGACTCTCAAGCAGGCTGGCGGGCCCGGGCGAGGGATCGGGGTAGACATCTTCCAGAGAAACCTGGCGCTCCCGTCTCCGCTGCCGTTGCAGAAACACGTTGCGGGCGATGGTGAAGAGATAGGCCTTGAGGGTCTCCGTTCGAATCGGGCGCTTTCCTGTCCAGGCGCGGATGAACGTCTCGGA
Organism: Anaerolineae bacterium; assembly: GCA_050049955.1. Lineage (GTDB taxonomy): Bacteria > Chloroflexota > Anaerolineae > B4-G1 > B4-G1 > SKLM01. The sequence continues at coordinate 954 of JASFVG010000067.1, forward strand.
CGTGATGTCCTCGGCTTCGAGGCCGTCACCGGCAAGCCAGAATGAGAAGCGGTACACATCCGCCGCGTACGATTGATACAGGTCCTCGAAGCTGAGCATAGTCCCTCTATCTAATATATGTGCAACAAGGCCAGAAGTTACAGTGGCGCTGCAGCGGCTGTGGCGTCCCTGGTCCGGCACACAACCGTCCCGGGAACGACGCCGGACCAGCTGGGACTGCCTACACCGGCTACTGCACGTTGGCCCAGATAGCACCGCAAAGGCTGGGGGGCGGGCCACGGCAGCTTGCTTCATCCAATCTGCTTTATTGCGTCGCGCAGCCTCCTATAGTATACTCCATGCCTGTGACGCTCCGTTCGGGTCTGCTTGCCATGGCCCGGCCCATGCCGGCAGAATGCGGAGTCGTACCAGCGAATCGAACCGTCAGCTGGTGCTTAGGATATAGACGTGGGAGGATTCTCTACTGTGGACAACCGTTCGACGCGCCCCGAAAATACAGCCCAAGGCTCAGTCGCGCCGCTCTCGTGCGGCGGTCCCTTCACCCCGGCCGATCTGCCCATCGATGACGAGGGGCGCATCTACCACCTGCAGATCAAGCCGGAGCACGTGGCTCACGACATCCTGATGGTAGGTGACCCCGGCCGCGCCGACTTGATAGGCTCGGAGTTCCTGCGTGATGTGGAGCTGCGGCACGAGCACCGTGGTCTGGTCATCGTCACGGGCATGGCAGAGATCACGGGAGAGCGGGCGACGGTCATCTCGCCGCTGAGGGCCACGGCCGCGACGTCGGGAATCGGGACGCCTTCCCTCGAGATCGTTGTCAGCGAGCTGGTTGCCCTCACGGAGATCGATTTCGAGACGCGAACGCGCAAGGCGAGTTTCCCGAGGCTTCACGTGCTGCGCGTGGGAACCTCGGGCGCGCTCCAGGCATCGACGCGGCTGGGCACCCCGATCATCACCACGTATGCTGTCGGCCTCGACAACACGGGACTGTTCTACGAGGCCCCGTACCCGGATGAGGTCTGCAAGAGACTTGAGGGGGAGCTTGCTCAGCTCGTCAGGGCTACCATGAGCGACGATTCTCGGTTCTACGGGCGGGTTTACCCGTGCGTGTCGCGCGCGGAGCCGGCTATCGTCGACGCCCTTGAAGCGGCTGCAGCGAGCCTGGGCGTGACGGCCAAACTCGGTTTGACCGTCTCCAGCTGCGGGTTCTTTGCGCCCCAGGGCCGGGACACTGTGCGCATCAGGCCCAGCGTGCCGGATGTGGACGAAGTGCTGGCCGGCTACGATCCGAAGGTCGATGGCCAACGGATCGAGAACATGGAGATGGAGGCCAGTTTCCTGTGTCACCTCCTGGGCGGGCTGGGGCACTGGGCTGGGGCCATCTGCCCCGCCATCGCCCATCGACGGGAGAACACTTTCGACCACTACTATCAGGAGTCGGTGCGAAACGCGATCCAGGTAGCCCTTCTGGCACTGGCTATGTTAAGGCGTCGCCATCCCGACGTCCGCATCGAGTGATTCCCTCGTTCGGGTGACAGGGACCAACAGATCATCAGCATTCTCCCGTGCCCCTCGCAAATGCGCGGGTCAGGCCGCTGGCCGGTTGCCATCATCACTAGGGATCCGAGAGGCCCACTACGCGCCCTCCGTGCGGCTTCGTCCTCCCCGCCGTCGAAGCTCAATCCGAGTGCTACTGCGCAGAGTCCCACGTGCAGGCCGGCGGTCGGGAAGGTGGAGGGCCGGTGTGGGCCCTCGCACCCTTCCACTTCTCAGAGGGTTCTTCTCATGATAGACTTGGCCATGGTTCCTGGTCGGTTGCTCTGTTCACAAGCTGGTGCTGGGTAGGTGGCAGATCGGCCCGTCGGACCGACGCGGAGGTTTCTGCGAGGGGATAGCCAAGGCGCCAGAGGATAAGGCGTCATCATGACGATCGAGATCGCACTCGTCCTATCGATCCTAGCCGTTGCCGTCCTGCTCTTCGTCACGGAGCGGGTGAGGGTGGACGTGGTAGCGATGCTCGTGCTGGGGAGCCTGGCCCTGACCGGGCTGATCACCCCGGTTGAGGCACTGTCCGGGTTCAGCAACCCGGCGGTAGTGACCGTGTGGGCCGTGTTCATTCTCAGCGCGGCTCTGGCTCGTACCGGAGTGGCCGACGTCGTCGGCCAACAGGTCTTGCGCCTGGCCGGCCCCCAGGAGAGCAGCCTGCTGGCGGTGATCATGTTGATCACCGCTGTGCTGTCAGCCTTTATGAACAATGTGGGTGTGGCAGCGCTTCTTCTGCCAGTTGTGATGGACATCGCCCGCCGCATCCGCCGACCGCCGTCGAAGCTGCTGATGCCACTGGCGTTCGGTTCTCTGCTGGGCGGGTTAATGACGCTTATCGGTACGCCCCCCAACATCCTGATTAGCGACGCCCTGGGCGACTACGGCCTGCGGCCCTTTGCCATGTTCGACTTCGCACCAGTCGGGCTCGCAGTGATGCTGGTTGGCACGGCTTTCATGGTCTTGATCGGACGCCATCTGTTGCCGACGCGAGACATCTCGGAGGATCTGTCCAGCCAGGACCACATCGACCTGGGCGATTTCTACCGTCTGGACGAGCGGATATTCACCGTCCGGGTCCCGTCGGACTCGGCGCTAGCCGGCAGGACCCTGAGCGCCAGCCAGCTGAGCGTGCTCTTCGGGCTCCACGCCATCGCCATCCTGCGGGATAGCGAGACGCAATTGGCCCCGTCCCCAGAAACTGTCCTTCAGCCCGAAGACCGGTTGTTGGTGCAGGGGAGGCGCGACAAGCTGGCAGGGCTGAACGGCCTCAGCCAGTTGGTCCTGGAGAACGGGCCCCTGGGCGTCGAGGACTTGACCTCCACCCAGGTGGCGCTGGCTGAAGTGCGCGTGCTGCCCAGTTCACCCATGGTGGGGCATACCCTTCAAACGACGGACTGCCGCCGACGCTTCGGGGTCAATGTGCTTGCGGTGCGGCGGGGGGACGGCGCGACCTTGCCTGGCGTGGCGACCACGCCGCTGGAGGCGGGAGACACCCTGCTGGTCCAGGGGTCACACGCGGACTGTGACGCGCTGTGTAAGTCAGCAGGATTGGAGGGCTATCGACCCTTGTCTGAGGCAGAGGCGGTGGATGGCTACCATCTCCAGGAAAGGCTCATCGCCATTGAGGTTACCCGAGACTCGCCGATGGTCGACCAGACGCTGTGCGAAAGCCACTTGGGTGATGCCCTGGGCCTGACCGTGGCCGGCATCATCCGCGACGGGGCCACCCAGTTGATGGCCGACCCGCAGGAGACCATCCGATCCGGCGACACGCTGTTGGTGACGGGGAATACGGAGACACTGCTAAGGCTGCGGCGCCCGCAGGACCTGGTCATCGACGCTCAGTCGTTGCAGGACCTCGACCAGCTGGAGTCGGAGAGGATTGGTATGGCGGAGGCTGTGCTGTCGCCGCACACGTCCCTTGCCGGCAAGACCTTGCGCCAGCTCCGTTTCCGCGACAAGTACGGGTTGAACGTCTTGGCCATCTGGCGCCGGGGTCGTGCCTACCGCTCCAACCTGCCGGACATGCCCCTCGAGTTTGGCGATGCGTTGCTGCTCCACGGCCCGCGAGACCGACTGAGGTTGGTAAGCAGCGACCCGGACTTCCTCGTCCTCACGCAGGTTGCCCAGGAGGACCTGGATCCCAGCAAAGCCCCCTTGACCGTTCTGATCATGGCGGGAGTCCTGCTGCCGGTCATCCTGGGCTGGCTGCCGATCGCCATCGCCGCTGTGGTTGGCGCCACGCTGATGATCCTGACGGGCTGCCTGACGATGGACCAGGCCTACCGCCAGATCGAGTGGAAGGCCGTCTTTCTCATTGCCGGCATGCTTCCCCTGGGCATCGCCCTGGAGAAGACCGGGGCGGGCCGCTTTCTGGCGGAGGGGATGGTTTCGCTGGTGGGCGGGCTTGGGCCGACGGCGGTGGTGGCCAGCCTGTTTGTCCTGGCGACTCTGACCTCGCAAGTTATGCCCAACGCGGCAGTGGCCGTGTTGCTAGCTCCTATCGCGCTGAACACCGCCACGAATCTTGGGATCTCACCCTACGCCTTGATGATGACCGTGGCCGTGTCGGCCTCCGCGAGTTTCCTGAGCCCGGTCGCGCACCCCTCGAGCCTGTTGGTGCTCGGGCCCGGTGGCTATCGGTTCACGGATTACCTGAAGGTGGGCCTGCCCCTCACGTTGATCGTGCTGGTCGTGGTTCTGCTGACCCTCCCTGTCTTCTGGCCTCTGGCGCCCTGACGGGGCGACGCGAGTCAAGTGGTGATTTCCTGCGGTGTGCACCAGCTGAACCCGGTGCGTGACGCCCGGACAGCACGACCGGACAGGTGCCACCGACCTCCTTGCGCGGCTGGGCTTCGCTAGACACCCTCTGGGTCCTCAGATGAGCCTGTCGTGTTCGAAGGCGGCCCGGTGCTGTCTTGGAACCAGTCAGATAGTGGGTAGCTCGCCTGATCGCGCTCGGGCGACTGCGCTCACAATGCGATCAGTGTCCAAAGCGATTTCCGAGAGAAGAACCTCACGTTCATAGACGTCCTTAGCGACTTGATCCTTAATCTCGCGCTCGAAGATGTGGAAGACCGGGAGTCCCAACTGGACTCCAGACAGTGGCCCAGCATAGGTCGGGTCGCCCTGAGTCAGCGTAAGCGTGAAGATCTCAGCCGCCGCGGGGTCCGAGGCCCCGAGAACAACGACCAGATCATTGGCTTCGTGACCATCGACTACTTCTAGAACTTGCGTTTGACCTTCCAGGTCCATTGCCCCTGCAGCCGTTCAGACAAAGCATTGCGTCATCATCAGGGCCACTTTTGCCCCGGCTGATCGCAAACACTCAGCCAGAGCTGGCCCCTGTACGCCGTCCCGTTCTCCGATCAGAATGGCCTTCCGTCCTTTGAGTCTCAAGTTGACCTCCTTGCCCTTCTAGGTGTCGCGATCTGGTTGCCAGTCAAACGTTGCTTTCGTCGAGGACCCTGTCAATCGCCTCGCGAATGTCCTCTGGTCTGATCTCCCCGGTCAGACGCGAGACCTCGTTGCCGCCCTTGAGGAGAAGCATCGTGGGAAGGCTGGTAACGCCCAGCTTGACGGTTACGCGCCAGTTGTCGCGGGAGTGTATCTTGATCACGCTCAATCGACCGGCATACGCCGCCGCGACTTCATCCAGATACGGCGCCAACGCCATGCAAGGGCCACACTCGGGGGTGTAGAAATCCAGGAGGACTGGCAGAGGGTTGTTCTCGACATCTTCGCGGAACTGCTCGGTGTTGGTCACGGCGACGAGGGTTTGCTTCTGATTGGATGTTGCTACCATTGAGACCTGTTCCTCTCTATCACAACGGACGCTCCATCTGACAACTGCGTCAATCTTCCCAGGAAGAGACTGCCCTTCGCAATGAACATCACCCGCTTCAGTTCCCCTGCTTCTATCCTGTCCAGCGCGCGGCCCAGGTACGGCACTGCCGAGGCGATGTGCCCTTGGGTTGGCGCGAAGCCTGGCATCCCGTGCCGGCTAGCGAAATCGTCCATCTGATCTGGTGCGATCTGTCCCTCCAGGACTGCAAGGGCGGCGAGCGTACGGTAGTTGTTGCGCGGCACATTGCCGCTTCCAGCCGGTTCCGTCACATCCGGGTCGTGTAGCTCCACGGCGTACTTGTCAATGTCACCCAACTCCAGACCGGCGCGGCGCAGGGGTGACAGAACTGTTGAATTGGCAATCGACTGGGCACTTCCACCAGCGCCAATCGGGTGCGTGCCGACAGCATCAAGCCGCAACTGCGGGCTCTGACCATCGTCGGGTGCGATCCAGACTGCTAGCGAGGCGAGCACGTCCTCCAGGATTGGCATATTGCGGGCCAGATGACCCTGAAACTTCATGCCCAGCTTGGCCAGCGAGCACCCGGCCAGGACGATCACGTTTTTGAAGATGTCCGATTGCACCAGCGCGCCCCCGAGTATCAAGGAGTGTACAGGTGAGCAGCAGAACGCCTTGGTGTCGCTGCCTGTCGCATTGATGCACCCAACTGCCTCTCCCATAGCCTTGGCAATGTTCCCTCCACCTCTCTGGTAGCGCTCACCAACCGCTTCTTCCCCGCATCCGATCAAGTAGTCGATCTTCGCGGCCTCGAGCCCTGGCGACTTGGCCAAGAGCAGTTCCAGCGCCTGAACACCCGTCGTCCTGCAAGCCAGGTTCTCAAGCAGTACATGAGACTTCAGCGAATCGTCTCTAGCGTGGGCACGCCGCACACAGCCCACGAAAGTGCTTCCATTGGAGAACAGAGGGAGGGCACCCTCGTCCTGCACCTGCTTGACCACCTCGGACTCGGCGCGACCCTTCAGTTGATCCACAACTTCCGTCGGCCAGCCAAGATCGCTCGAGCAGAGCTGCCTCAAATCACTCGCGTACGACTGAGTGAACCACACCAGGTCGAACTGGTCGTCTCGTAGTAGCCGGGCGTACAGCTCTGGTTCTGGAATGATCGCCCCATAGGGGCCGGAGGGTGCGGCGTCCGGGACCAGGTTCGCGTGCCGCGGACGAGGGAAGCGATGCAGGTCTGCGGGTCGTAGATTACCGATGTAGACTTGATTCGGGGCGTAGGCGGCGGCCTCCGCGAAGGTGCGCAGATTCGAGAGTATCTGCTCCAGGACGGAGTCGCCGTGGATGGTAATCTCGCGACTGGGTTTCGAGCCGTGGCGGACCAAGCTTGGCGCGTGAGCGAGCCCGTAGGAGACGCTCTTGACAACCGGGAATCCACCTGGTCCATTCATGGTCGCTCGATGCTACTCCTTTGGCTTCAGACGGTGTACTGGGTCCCCCTGTTGGCGGAGGACGCTGGCCGTCAGAGCACGAGACCGATATTACCTTAGGTACTCGATGAGCTCGACGTTCACGCCTGCAGGATCCTTGAGCCAGGCCAGCCGTGCGAAACCCCCGAAGTCGTACGGTCCCGTCTCGATCTTGAGGCCCTCGGACTCTAGTTCCTTGCACGCCTCGTCCATGTCCTCGACCTCGAAACAGAGGTGATCGATCCCCGGACCGTACTTGGCGAGGAACTCGACGGCGCCGCCGGCTGCGTATGGCGTAGGCGTTTCCTCAGTCAGATCGCCGACAATCTCGATCATCATGCTGTCAGGCGTGCCCTCGTTGGCCAAGAACCGCCGATCTGCCTTGCCGGGGACAACGTTTCGATGCGTGACGATCATGCCGAGATGATCACGGTAGAAGCTCTCGACAGCGTCGGCTAGCTCCGTGCTTCCGACCAGTATGTTTGCGTGAAGCAGTTTGGCCTTGATCATTCCCTCGCTCCCTAGTTGCCGTCGAGTTCTGTCGCCTCTCCTTGGTCCAGATGAGCGCGCGAGGCTCGATGGGACCCGGGTAGGTGATGTTCAACTCTCTGGACGTTGGACGACTTCAATGGTGAAGCCCATGCTTGGTGCAGTATCGAAGTAGCTCCAGACCACGCCGGGACTGATTCCGGTGCCTTGATGGATCACATCGATACCGTGCTTGGCAAGGCTCTCTGTGGCCGCCGCAATGTCGGTGGTATTGAAACGGATGTGTTGGATTCCCTCGCCATGCTGCTCGAGGAAGTCGTGCCAGATGCTTGGGCCTCTAAGGGGCTCGATGACCTCGAGCTCAATCGGGCCCAGGTATGTATACGCGATCCGGATTGCGCTGTCAACGCGCTCCCCCTTGTACGTCTGCTCGATGTCGTCCCGGTCAGGCGGAGGCTGGACCACGATACGAAACGGACCGATCCCAAACACCTCAGACAGCTTCCTTACTGTGTTGTCCAGGTCCTTGACAACGACGCCGACTTGGACACATTCCAAGGACAACCGGGGGATCGCTTTTCCTGATATACTCTGCTCATCGCTCATAGGAGCTTCTGGCCCCGGCCTGATCTGCGCCGCCTATCGTCGACCATCCATGATCTTGGTGGCTGCTTGCGCAATAGCCTCGGGTGTGATGCCCAGTTTCTCGCGCAACTGATCCGTCATACCCGTTCCGGCATACACATCTGGGACGCCGATCCTCACCACTCTTGTAGGATTCAACTCTGCCACGACCTCTGCCACCGCACCACCCAGGCCACCCAGTACGTTGTGTTCCTCAACCGTGACAATGCCTGCAGTTTCCTCTGTCGCCCGAATCACAGCAGGGATATCGATCGGCTTGACCGTATGCATGTTCAGCACTCGAGCCGAGATACCCTTCTGGTATAGTTGATCGCTGGCCTGAAGGGCGAGGTGGACGACAGAGCCACAGGCGATGATGGTCATGTCGTCTCCTTCGCGCATCGTCAGAGCCCTGCCTATCTGAAAGTCATATTCGAAGTCACAGACCGTGGCCTCGAACGCCCGCCCGAGCCGCATATAGACTGGTCCCTCCCAGTCTATGCACGCTTGGGCTGCCTTGGCGGTCTCACACCCGTCAGCGGGTGCAATGACCGTCATGTTCGCCATTGAGCGCATTATGGCGATATCTTCGGTGCTGTGGTGCGTAGAACCCCCGCCTCCCATACTGAGGCCGCTATGCGTGCCCACGATCTTCACGTTCAGGTTTGGATAGGCGATACTTGTCCGAATCTGCTCGCAGGCTCGCATCGACATGAGCATTGAGAACCCGCTGATGAAGGGGATCTTGCCCTCCAAGGCAAGCCCGGCGGCTGCCCCGACCATGTTGGCCTCCGCAATGCCGAAGTTGATGGTCCTCTCGGGAAACTCCTCGCCGAAGAGCACTGCTCTGACGGATCCTAGGCAGTCCGCCGTAACCACGTATACATCGGGATGCTCACGTCCGATCTCACGAAGAGCGAGTCCATAGGCATCTCGCGTGCTAACATAGCCGAAGCCTGTTTTTGTAACCCGTTCCTTGGTCATGATGTGCCCCCCGTGAGCGCTGCAATGGCCGCCTCCATGTCCTCCGTGCTCAACGATCCGTAATGCCAGGCGGTCACGCCCTCGGCAAGCTCCAGCCCTTTGGCCTTGACAGTGCGAGCGATGATCTGGGAAGGCCTTCCTCCCTCGAATGGCACATCGTCGAGGGCTGCCACGATCTCGCCCATCTGATGTCCGTCGATCTCGCGAACTCCCCAGCCGAAGGCGCGCCACTTCTCAGCCAGGGGCTCTAGGGTCATCACCTCACACGTCGGCCCGTCCATACTCAGCTGGTTGCGGTCTGTGATCACAATGAGGTTGTCCAGTCCGTGGTGGGCCGCAGCCATGGCAGCCTCCCAAACGGAGCCTTCGTGCGACTCACCGTCACCGATCAGGCAGTAGATGCGGTGTTCCTTCTGATCCCGTTTCGCAGCTATTGCCATGCCCAGAGCCACTGAGATGCCGTGCCCCAGGGACCCAGTGCTCATCTCCACACCTGGTGTCCTGTGCATGTCGGGGTGCGTTGAGATGGGAGCGTCCAGCGTTGCGTAGGTCTCGAGCCACTCTCTCGGGAAGAAACCCGCCGCGCACAGCGTGCAGTCGTGTGCAACAGAGGCATGCCCTTTGCTAAGCACAAACCGGTCTCGATCAGGATCCTTCGGATCTGCGGCGTCGTATTGCATGGCGTGGAAGTAGAGGGCCGTCAAGATGTCGATAGCCGACAGGCAACCTCCGAAGTGCCCCCCACCTCCTTGATAGAACGTCCTGATGAGATCCGCTCGAATGCTTGCCGCTCTTTTCTCTAGAGAGTCGATGTGCTCAATCGAAACAAGGGGCATGGTTGACTCCTTTTCTATGAGTGCGCCATCTTTCCGACCGTGGCATTCAATCCTGCGACGCTGTCCTGCTCCTCAAGAACGAGCACGTGCGCGGGCGGCAGGGCCCGTAGGTCATTACGTGCGGAAGCCGCCGACGCGGTGTGCCGATGATGTTCAGATGGGCCGGGGAGAGCGCGCTGCCCGCCTCCAGCCCGCTACGCATCGAAGAAGGGAGGAGTCGACTACGAGTGTCCTTCACGAATCCCTCGCTCAAGCTGTAGGTCCGTCGGTGGGACCGCCCGGGTTCTCTGCAATGGCTCCTGCGAGTCGAGAACCGACTTGATCTCTGGGCGTCACTCCGGAGCAAAGTAAGTAGGAACTGGCAACTATCTCGGCGATTGCCTCTTGACAGGCATGCTAGGTTGTGATATACTGGAAGGCGCGAAAACGATTCAAAGCCCATCTCCATTATAGCAAACCCCCGGCCCTTTGTCAAGACTCACTTGGGCTAGTTTGATAGAACGCAAGACCAGCCGCACACAGAATTCCCCCAACTTGGTCTGGTTTGGGCTGGGTCGACGGGCAATGCGCCGGCAGACACGGGGTTCAGGACCTAATGCGGTCAGCATCGGGCGTGAAACGTTTGCGAGCCAGGGAGGGATACCAGCGCCAATGCCGGTCCGTCGGCTCGCGCAGCCATTGTGATCTCCGGGTCTCGATCAAGCCACGCTTGCTGTGCGCGCGCCTGAGTTCCATCTTGCAGGCGCGGGAAGCGACAGCCGATTGATCCCATCTCGATGTTGCGAGCTAGGAAGGTGGGCCCTCACTCAAAGGAGTCTAGAGACGTGACGACGGACAAGAACCTGATGCTGGAGATGTACCGGCGAATGCAGAGGATTCGCCAGTTCGAGGAAGCAGTTCGGGGGCTCTATAGACGTGGCCTTATGCGTGGGCTGGCCCATGATTGCATCGGTCAGGAAGCAGTACCCGTTGGTGCCTGCCTCGCCCTTCGCGAGGATGACTACATCACCAGCACGCACCGCGGTCACGGGCACGTCATTGCCAAGGGAGGGCGCACCGACAGGATGATGGCGGAGATCCTGGGGAAAGAGACAGGGTACAACCGAGGCAAGGGTGGGACTATGCATATTGCCGACTGCTCCATAGGCGTCCTTGGGGCCAATGGCATCGTCGGGGGTGGGTTCGGCATCGCGACAGGGGCTGGGCTGTCGGCAAAGCTTCAAGGCAGCGATCGTGTGTCCCTTTGCTTCTTCGGCGACGGGGCGGCCAACCAGGGACTGCTGTATGAGTGCTTCAATCTCTCCGCCATCTGGAACCTTCCTGTGATCTTTCTGTGCGAGAACAACCTATACGGTGAGTACACGGCCATCGGCAGCGTCGCGGGCGGGGACACGCTCGGAGCCCGAGCGGCGGCATTCAACATCCCGACTACGGTTCTCGATGGTCAGTTCGTTGAGGCTGTCTACTCGGCCGTCAAGCCGGCGGTCCAAAGGGCACGCGCTAGAGAGGGGCCGTGGTTCTTCGAGGCTCGAACGTACCGCTATCATGGTCATCACGTGGGAGACCCCGGAACCTCATATCGATCTGCGGCTGAGATCGCCAGCTGGAAGGAGCGCGATCCTATCCGTCTGCTGGAGCGACGCCTCGAAGGGCTGGAGATTCCGGAGAGCGCGCTGAGCGACATCCGCGAGGAGATTCGGAGCGAGATCGAATCGGCTGTCACGGCGGCCGAGGCGGCCGATTTCCCCTCTAACGACGAGGTAAGCCACGATGTCTACGCCTGAGAACCGCACAATCACTCTCGTGGAAGCGCTCAGAGAGGCACTGTTCGAGGAGCTGGAGCGCGACGATCAAGTGATCGTTCTGGGTGAGGATGTCGCGGAGGCGGGAGGGGTCTTCAAGGTCTATGCCGGCCTGTACGAGCGGTTCGGTCCAGACCGCGTCTTGGATACTCCCATCTCGGAGGCAGGGTTTGTGGGAACGGCGGTGGGGGCTGCCGTCACCGGAATGCGGCCAGTGGTTGACGTGATGTTCTGCGATTTCATCACGCTGGCCATGGACCAGATTGTGAATCAAGCTGCGAAACTCCGCTACATGACGGGGGGACAGCTATCTGTGCCCTTGGTCATCCACACGGCGGTTGGCGCGGGCCGCTCGGCTGCTGCCCAGCATTCCCAAAGCCTACAAGCCTGGTTCGCCCACGTTCCAGGGCTCAAAGTGGCCCTGCCTAGCACTCCGAGGGATGCCAAAGGGCTCCTGAAGAGCGCGATACGAGACGACAACCCGGTGGTATTCATGGCCGACAAAGCCATGTACCAATTGGAGGGAGAGGTGCCTGAGGGTGATTTCACCATTCCCTTGGGAGAGGCCGAGATCAAGCGCCCTGGACAGGACGTGTCCCTCGTTGCCACCCTGAGCATGGTTCAGGTTGCGCTAGAGGCGGCCGAACGTCTGGCCGAGCAGGGAATCGAGGCCGAGGTGGTCGACCCCCGCACGCTGAAGCCCCTCGATGCAGAGACGATCCTTGCCTCGGTGCGCAAGACCCATCGTGCGGTTGTCATCGATGAAGGCTACTTGAGCTACGGAGCCACCGCCGAGATCGCTTCAGTGATCGCCGATCGGGCGTTCGACTGGCTAGATGCACCAGTGAAGAGAATGGGGGCAATGGATGTCCCGGTGCCGTACAGCCCCGCTCTGGAACCTGCGACAATTCCGTCTTCGGACGACCTGGTTCGTGTGGTTCTGGAGCTAGTGGGAGGGGCATAGTTCACCATGTCCGCCCGCGTCTACATGCCCCAGTTGGGCCTCACGATGTCGGAGGGGACGATTGTCGAATGGCTCAAAGCAGACGGCGACTCTGTCGAGAAGGGTGAGCCGATCCTGGTGATCGAGACGGACAAAGTGACCGCGGACGTTGAGGCACCCGCGTCTGGAGCTCTTCGCGGCCTACGGGCAGAGCCAGGTTCTGTGGTAGCTGTGGGGGAGGTTCTAGCCTTCGTGTTGGAGAAGGGGGAGGAGCTCCCCGCGGATGCCGGTGGAGAACACGCTGAGGTGTCCGCAGTGACTCCTGGCATATCGCCTCCGGAGTCAGAGCAGCAACCGATGGACAGGAAAGGGCGCGTCTTTGCCTCGCCTATCGCCCGCAAAGTGGCGCAGGAGGAAGGGATCGACCTAGCCTTAGTCGAGGGGACCGGTCCCCGTGGCCGCGTCACGGAACGGGATGTGCGCGCCTATGTCGATTCTGCGCCGTTGCCGGTACCTGAACCAGCCGACGCAGGGCCCCCTCCCAGTGAGCCGACCGCTGATGATGTCGAGTGGGTTGATCTGTCGACTGTCCGTCGGGTGACGGCGGAGCGAATGGCCTTCAGCAAGAGCGCTATCCCCCACTTCACTCTCTCTGTGGAAGTTGACATGTCTGAAGCAGCCCGTCTGCGCCGCCAGCTGATGCACTGGGTCCTCTCCCAGACAGGCTCCCGCCTGTCGTACACGGCCCTGCTGGTTAAGGTCGTTGCTCTCGCGATCCGTCGACACCCCATGGTTAACGCCGAGTTTATGGAGCACAGCATCAAGGTTCACAAGGAGGTCAATCTTGGCGTCGCAGTTGGCACGGCAGATGGTCTCTTCGTTCCCGTGATTCGTCAGGCTGACTCCAAGGATTTTCTGGAGATCGTGCGCGAGCTGGCGTGCTTTCGGGAGAAGGCAGAGGCGATGGATTTCGCGCCCGATG
>JASFVG010000068.1:0-14117 GCA_050049955.1 Anaerolineae bacterium
ATAGTACTCCTCGGCTATGGTCGCGAAGGTATAGGTCTTGTCCCTGAAGGCTGTCAACCGGTCCAGCTCTGGATCGTCGTTCGAACGAGCCCCCGCCAACTTCCAGGAAAAGATTGCGTAGAATGCAGAGATCGTAGGCTCATTGATGCAACCGGCCGCCTTGACAGCTTCCACATCCGCCTCAGTGAGCGGAGCATCCCAGGGCTCGTGCTCCAGGGATGACACGCCGGCCCTCGCCCCGCGCCGAAAGGATTCGGCAGACACATGGTGCATCATCGACTGCACCCCGCGACGCCGCGCCTGGTCCGCCACGGCGCTGAGTTGTTCGATCGTCATCATCGGGATGGGCTTCCCGGTATTGAAGCTGGTGGCCTGCTCCCCGATCTTGATCGCCTCCGCCCCACGCTCATCGATGGCTCTATCAACGGCATCCCGGACCTGCTGCTCATTCGCGTTCACGGGGAATGCCACCGAGCCCGCATAGTCTCTCGAGGGGTCAGCACTTGGCTGCAACAACCTGGACATCAGAGAGGGCTTCTCCTGCAGGTAGGAGCCCGGCAAACCGACAGCAACAGCCTGCTGGATGCGCGGGCCCGGGATCTCTCCCTTTGAGATCCGTTCTTTCAGGGCTCTGTTCCCTCGAAGATCTGGCTGCCACGCGTCCCTGACGTGAGTGATGCCGTGAGCGAGGCATTCCGCCATCGTCTTGGCTTTCTGCTGCTCCCCGTATCTCCTCGATCGCCACATATCAGAAAGACCAGCGACCATCGTCGTGGCTCCAGCCATCAGCAAGTGAACGTGGGTGTTGTACAGGCTAGGGATAACGGTCCTGCCCTGCAAGTCGATGGTGAAGTCCGGGGCGATTCCAGTGGGCTCGCCCGCGAGACCCGGCATGGCCTCGATCTTGCCGCCTTGCATCACGATGCTAGTTCCCGCATCGTAGGTGCAGCCATTGACTACGTCCACAATGCGGCCGTTCTTCAGCTCCACCCGGGCTTGGCTACCCGGACTGTACCGCTCGACGAACCTAGTTTCAGAAGTCTCCATTTAGATCCTCCCGGTCCTCGCTAATTGGCCGTCCTTTCCTACCCTAGAGTATAGACATGCAGGGCGGCTCTGTCGACACGCTGTTGAGTAATCTTTCGCGTGTGAGCTTGGACTTGGCTGTTACTCAAAGGTAGTAGACGAACGCTCTAGATTTGCTTAGGAGAGGCGATCGGGGGGACTAGATGAGGTTCAATTCGTGGGCACGGGCGATGGCCTGGGTGCGGCTGCGAACTCCCAGCTTGCTGTAGATGTTGCTGGTGTGTTTCTTCACCGTGTTGACGGTGACCACCAGTTCGCGGGCAATCTCCGGGTTGGAATAACCTTCGCAGATCAGATGCATGACCTCCCGCTCGCGCGGGGTAAGCGGGTCAAGCAGTTCTCCCGGCTCGAGTCGCGGCGATTCCCCAAATGCGGACCGGCAGGCATCCAGCAGGGAATCCAGGTAGGCATGGTAGGCCCGTGACGTGCCCCGATGGGCTCTGAGGTCGCCCAGCAGCGGTCCGATCTTCGGGCCTGCATCCAACCATCGCCAGATGTAGCCTCCGGGTGCGCCCAGCGCCAAGGCCTCGCGAAGCGCAGAGCGGGCATTCACACGGTTCCCCAGCGCGTCGAGGGCCGAAGCCTGCAGCGCCAGCAGGCGGATCAATTCGCCATTGCTGTCCAGAGCCCGGGCGCGGCGGATGGACTCATTCAGCGCTGTGAGTGCATCCTCGTACCGTTCCTCGGCACACAGCAGGCGTGGGAACAGCCCCCCCCGCCAGAGAATGAGGTGGGCGTGCTGCGTGGCTGCAAGCTTCTCTTCTAGGACCTGCAGCTTTGCACGTGCACCGTCCAGATCGCCTGCCAATAGGCACAGCTTGGCCCACTCCCCGTTGAGCTCGCCGGCAAGGTAGGGGTCATCCATGGCGTTCACGATTCGCGCCGTGTCTTGAAGGATGTGCGCCGCAGCGTGCAGGTCGCCGCGTGCGGCGGCCAGATGCGCACGCAGGTGGCGACCCGCACGCACCGCTTCGCCAAAACCACCAGGGCGGGCGATGCGCAGGCCGGTGTTCAGATACGCCTCCGCTTCGTCCAGGTGATACCGTTCCAGCTCAATCCTGGCCCTGGCAATGTACAACCACCCCGCAGCGGGGAAATCCCCGTGACCTTCGCTCACGGCACGATCGATGGCCGAGCGACAGAGCCCCTCCGCCTCGTTCAGGTGCCCCTGGAGCAGCATGTACATCACCTGCGCATACGTCGATCCGTATGCGCCGATCAGGTTGCCCTCTGCGTGCTGCACCGCAATGCCGCGCTCATACGCTTCGATCGCGCCATCGAACTCACCTGCTCCAGCGCGTGCGGCGGCCAACATGTTCCACTGCGTGCCGAGGGTCTCCAGCATTTCCGTCGGCACAAGACGAACAGCTTCCTCAGCATGAGCCACGGACGTGGCATGCTCGCCCCGGCCGCGCGCCAACACAGAACGCATCATCGCCAGCTGCGCAGCGGCATAGGTCTGCTGCGCGCCGCTCAAGGCGCCCTCGGCCACTGACCGCTCGTACGCTTCACTCGCCTGTTCCAGGTGCGGCCCGATTGCCGAACTCTGCCCGCTGAGGAACAGCGCCCAGCATCTTGCCAGGGACAACGATGGATCTTGCCTCTCCATCTCCAACGGCAGAGCATCCAACCAGCGCAATACCGTGGCGATCTCACCCCTATATAGAACCGACGGCCCGTGCTTGAGCACCAGTTCCCCGGCCCGTACCATGTCACGAGAGCGCAACACATGATCCACGGCCTCGCCCGGATGGCCCTCGCGCTCGAACCATGCCGCTGCCTTCAGATGGAGCGTATCTACCTCGCCTGGATGATCGCGCTCCAGCAGTGCACACAGGACCTCGGCGAACAGATGATGGTAGCGGAACCAGGTGCCGCCGGAATCGAGCGGGATCACAAACAGGCTGCGGCTGCGGAGCTCGTTCAACACCTGCTGGCTAGCCGGATTGCCGGTAATGGCACTGCACAACGCGGCGCAGAACCTATCCAAGATCGACGTCCGCAGCAGGAACTCGCGCAGCGCGCGGGGAAGCGCCCTCAGGACTTCTTCAGTCAGGTAATCCAGGATGAACTGGTGGCTTCCTGTGAATCGCTCGATGATGCTATCGGACGCAGGCTGTCCCTTTAGGGACAGAGCTGCGAGGTTCAGGCCAACGATCCAGCCCTCTGTGCGAAGGTTCAATGCCTCGACCTGCTCGGGTTTGAGGTCCAGGCGCACCACATCGTTGAACAGGATCGCGGCTTCTTCAGAGGAGAACTGGAGGTCCCCAGCCCTGATCTCGACCAGCCGGCCGTGTGCGCGCAGGCGCGCCAGGGATAATGGAGGATCGACGCGCGTGATCAGAATGAGGTGAAGGTTGGGGGGTTGGTGTTCCAGAAGGTAGCCCAGGTCGGCGTGAACCTGTGCTGACTCGATCACGTGATAGTCGTCCAGGACCACGATCAGATCGTGGCCAACTTGGGACATGTCATTGATTAGACTGACCGCCACAGGCTCGGTGTTACGCAACTGGGGTGCGCTGACGATCTGGCGCGCCTCTAAACCCATATCTGAATGGATGGTCTGAACGGCTGCGATGAGGTACGTCCAGAACCTGACCGGGTCATTGTCACCCTGGTCAAGGGAAAGCCACGCTGCGGGTTGTTCGCTCGCGGAAAGCCAGCCTGCCACCAGGGTGGATTTCCCGAACCCCGCTGGAGCGGAGACCATGGTCAATCTGCGCGTCAGACCTTCGTCAAGGCGCTCATGGAGGCGCGGGCGCGGGACGAGGTCGCCGCGAGTTTGGGGCACGTAGAGCTTGGTGGCAAGAAGCTGATCCATTGTCGGTCACGTCGGCTGCCAAGCTGCGCGGCCCAACGTGGGTCTCACTGCGAAGGGATACGTCCTGGGGCCGGCCGCCGTGCCTCTCATCATACGCCAGCCCTATGCCGCCGACCTGGCCAACTCCAACACCCGGTTGATGAAGAACGCCTTTCCATCCAGATACGCGTCACGGTCGGTCGGATACCGTTGTGCTAGCTCGGCCTTGAGTGCAGCGTATTCCTCAGCGAACTCCGGGCGCTGTATCAGATAGTCGCGAAACAACACCTGATTCTCCCAGTCACGACTGTCTATCTCATTGATGTGCACGTGATGAGTCCTAGGATCACCTTTGATGAAGTAGTGTCTCCGCGGTATTCCATGTTCGCCCCTGTATTCGTAGCCTAGCTGCTCGATAGGCAGGATACAGACTTTGGCTTCTTCAAAGCTCGCTACGGCTATGCCGATGTCTATGATGGGTTTGGCTACCATGCCCGGAATGGACGTGCTGCCTACGTGCTGGATATCCAGCACGTACTGGCCAATAGCGGCTCGCAGGACGGACCTCTCGTCTTCGAAGAGTCGTTTCCATTCCTCCGTGTATGGAGCGAGTCTGACAACTCCCCTTTCCAAGCCAATCAACACTCCCCCCAGCGATCAGTTTCCCGCGCGTCTCTCAGCAAGGCAGCCCAACGAGTACTCCTACCGAGCATCTCTGCATAAGCAGACCGAATGGGTGACCAGGGAGGACAGGCCCTTAGAAGCACCTGCTAACGTGCGTATTGCGGAGATCCCATGTGAGATGCCCCCCCGTCGGGGTTCTTCAGGGAATCACGCTGCAGTGTACCACAGGCTCGCTGATCGATCAAACGTGGATTCGCGGATGCCCGGCTGCCACAGAGATCCACGAGGGTGTTCGATCAGGTGCGCGCGCGCCGGGCTTGTCGCAGGGATACAGCTCGGCTCCCACGCTATGCGAACACCACGCAGAAGGCCCTACTCAGCCCGACCGGGCGCCTTGACCATCGTCGTGGCAGGCTGCTCGCAATGGCGAGTTCCTTGTTGGCGGGCCCTGACAAGCCAGGAATCGTTGGCGGCTTAGTTTGGGGCCGCGCGCAAACTATCACCCCCTCGACAACCACACCAACCGGCACATGCGATCGTTGGCTATCATCCCGAAGTGGGGCAACAACAGGCGGGCATGGCAGCTCGCCGCCCACCTCGAAGCTCAACGCATGGGCATCGCTCTGGGCTGGCCGCCCGCCGCGTCAACTCGTCGAATCTGTCCTTGCTCAGAACGCCTATCGATCTCAAACGCCACCCGCTTCGGACGCGACAACACGGGCATCCCCACAACGGAATCGCCCGAGGCCCGGCAATCGCGGGTAACCCACTCGGCGACGAGAGCTGCGGTGGCATCATCATGGAACCTAGCGCCGTCCTGCTCAACCGGGAATCGATCGAGTAGACACACCGAAGCATAACGATGCCAAGGGCGGTCTGCCAGGATCTCATTTGGATTCAGTCCGTTGGGTCTGCAGTAGGCCGGCGCATCTGGAAAGCCTCGATCGAGAAAGAGGACATCACTCGCGTTCAATCCAGACTCGATCTTCAAACACGTGTGGTTGATGCTGCGCTACCGGGCGACACCGCTCCTCGCACCGACAGCTCTCCGATCCGGACAGCCAGGTAAGCCAGTAGGCTCCCCCCGTCCGGGAAGCTCACTCGCTCGCCCGTGTGAGGGCTCTCTAGAGAAGCCCTCCAGACCAGCTCGCCGTCCACGTCTGCTTGCCATAACCGCAGCAGATAGGATTGATATCCTCGTCGCCCTTCAGCCATGGCAGTGGCTCTCCGTCAGGCCTCCGAGGCCGCAAGCCAACCCAGTTGGCCGGCCTCGGAGACCCAAATATGTACACCCGACTACTCCGCAAGCACGGCTGATGCGAACTCTCCCACAGCCTCGCACATGTCCATGAAGGGCGGGTTGTGTCCCATGCCAGGGAACAGCATCAGTTCCGCATCGACGCCCGCGGCCTGCAACCGAGAGGCGAATGCCTCCGACTCGCCGGGGGGCACCATCTCGTCGGCTGCACCGTGCATGATCCGGAACGGGGGCTCGCTTCCGTCGAGCCAGGCGAGCGGCAGCGAACGGGCAAGCAGCTTCGTCTGCTCGCTTAGTTCGCTGCTGTCGAGCCACTCTGACGGTGGCACGTTGCTCAGCTCTCCGAAGATAACGTCGATTTCGTCCAAAGTCATGCCGCATCCAGCTGCTGCTCCGAACTGGCACCAGCCCGCGGAAAGGCAGGCCTCGGGAGTGCTGAACACCCCTGCGTAGGTTGCCACCCCCCGTAGCCAGCCCGATTCGGGGAGCGAGTGGGGACAACCTTCGAGGAAATGGCTTGGATCATCTATCGTGCCGAGATTGGCACCCTGGTGCCCCCCCATAGAGTACCCAAACACAACGACGCGCTGGGGGTCAAGTCCGTACGCATCGGCGTTTGCGTGCAACCAGGCCAGGGAGCAGAAGGAGTCTTCGAGCTGCAATGCGCGATCGGGCTCGTTCTTTGCGGGCAGCTGCGGAAGAACAGCCGCGTAGCCGTTCTGGACGAAGTATCCTGCCAGCCCGTGGAGATCCTTCTTCGACCCCTCTCCGCCGTGGAGAGCGAATAGGACCGGGAGAGGCCCCTCCATCGCCTCCGGCAGGTAGACATCCAGCGTGTGCGCGGGGTCTCCATCCTCACGGAAGTTGATGTCGGCGTGAGTCGGCTCGATGGCATTAGCGGTAGCGACCTGCAGTTCCGCCAGCGACTCCTCGCTGAAAGTGAAGGTCAGCTCCGTGATCTTACCGTCCTGCACCGTGATCTCGCTGGTCCCTTCCAGCGAACGGACGCCCAACGCACTTACGCTGTCCATCGTCATCCTATCTCGTTCGACGACCTTATCCTCAGACACCTCGAGGATCTCGATCTCCAGCTCAAAGTTGTCGGCAAACATCCCCTCCAGCCAGCCCCGAATCTCCTCTTTGCCGGTGAAGGGCTCGGGTGAAGCGGAGTTGACGACGGCATCCTCGGCGAATAGCGCTGACGCCTTATCCAGATCCTGTGCGTTCACTGCTTCTGCAAGCTTCATCGCCACCTCATCCGGTTTGGCCTGGCAGCCCACCAGAACCACCACACCAGCTAGGAACACCACCAGACCCACAACTCGACCCACAGCCATCACGTCCCTCTTCATTTCGTACCTCCTTGTGCACTCACTCCGTTTCATCACGAGGCCGGCAGACCACTGCCTCCGCCAATTTGAGATTCGCTCCATACGGACCACCTCCTTCTGAACGGCATAGAAGCCGACATCACCAAACCTGGGACCAGTGTAATGATCGAACGTGAAGGAATCGTCCAAACGGCCAACCCACCGGCCTTGCGCCTGCCCCAGTTCTCCAATACAATGGGGATGAACGAGCGAAACGGCCAGTACGTTGTGGCGCAGATCTCTCCCCAGTCAACCTGCTCCAAGGGGATCGCCAGATCTCCGTCCAGACTGTGAGAACGAGGTAGTTCGTCGCTCAAGGCCGGGATCTGGGCAAGCAGCGTCTAGCGACCACAGGGCCTCCGTGTACCAGGAATCGAGGGTGCGGCCAATGCGCGAATCCCAGACTCCGACATCGCCTTCTCCAGCGTACGCTCTGTCCATTCGATTGCTTGGGCCGTTCCAGGTGACGCGGGACGGGCAACCACTCACCGGCTTCATATCTGACAAGGTGCGTGCGCTGCTGGTCTACCTCGTCGTCGAGACGGAACGGCCCCACCGCCGTGAGGCCCTGGCCGGTCTGCTCTGGCCGGAGTTGCCCGAGCGGACCGCCCGAACCAACTTGCGCCGGGCCCTGGCCAACCTGCGCCAGGTCATCGGCGACTACGAGGCCGCGCCCCCTTTCCTGCGGATCAGCCGACAGACGATCCAGTTCAATACCGCAAGCCACACTTGGATTGACGTCGCCGCCTTCACGGCGCTGCTAGAAGCGCCAGGTGCAACCATCCGCCAGTTGGAGGAGGCCGTCGCACTCTACCAGGGCGACTTCCTGGAGGGATTCTCCATCGCCGACAGCGTCGCCTTCGAGGAGTGGCTGCTCCTCCGGCGGGAGCAGCTGGCCCGGCAGATCGTGGCTGCGCTCCGCCGACTCGCCGGCTACTACGAGGGGCGCGATGCCTTCGAGCAGGCCCTTCCCTATGCATGGCGCAGGGTCGAGATGGAGCCGTGGGATGAGCCGGCCCGCCGGCAGTTGATGCGCCTGCTCGCACTCAACAACCAGCGTCACGCCGCCGTGGCCCAGTACGAGGCCCTGCGGGATGAACTCGCCTGGGAGCTCTCCGCCGAGCCCGAGGACGAGACGACGCGGCTGTACGAGCAGATCCGCGATGGGGCGATCAGCTCGGACAGGCCTGACAGGCTCGTCCGGGGCTACGAGCTGCGCGAGCGTATCGGCGCCGGCGGCTTCGGCGTCGTCTACCGCGGCTATCAACCGTCGGTCGGGCGCGAGGTGGCCGTTAAGGTCATCCAACCCGAGTTCGCCAATCACCCCGAATTCATCCGTCGTTTCGAGGCCGAGGCCCAACTGGTGGCGCGGCTGGAGCACCTGCACATCGTGCCCCTCTACGACTACTGGCGCGAGCCAGACTCAGCCTATCTAGTCATGCGCTGGCTGCGCGGCGGAAACCTGGGTGACTCGCTCCAGCACGGCCCCTGGGCGCCCGAGCCTGCAGCGCGGTTGCTTGATCAGACAGCCAGTGCGCTCACGGTCGCACACCGCCGGGGCGTCGTCCACAGGGATGTGAAGCCGGAGAACGTCCTGCTTGACGAGGACGACAACGGCTATCTCTCCGACTTCGGCGTGGCCACGGACGTGATGAGCCTCACAGACCTGGCGGAGACCGGCGCCGCGGTGAGCTCACCGGAATACGTCTCCCCCGAACAGGCACAGGGCAGACCGGCTACCCCAGAAAGTGACCTCTACAGCCTCGGCCTCGTCATGTACCGGGTTCTAACGGGCGAGCACCCCTTCCCCGGCGAGACACCCGAGGAACAGCTCATCAAGCACATAACCGAGCCCCTGCCTCCCCTGCGGAGCCGGCGGCCCGACCTGCCGCCCGCTCTCGAGCACGTCATGCGCCGCGCAACGGCCAAGCAGCCGTCGGCTCGCTATCCCGACGCACTCGCCTTTGCCACAGCCTTCCGCGAAGCGGCGGTCGGCCCACCGGTTGAGGCCGTGGCACCGCCCGAATGGGTCCTGGTGGAGGCACCGAACCCGTACAAAGGCCTGCGCGCCTTTGAGGAGGCCGACGCGGCTGACTTCTTTGGGCGCGAGCCGCTGATCGAGCAACTGGTGGCCCGTCTGCGCGAGGACGGGGACGCAGTCCGCTTCCTGGCCGTGGTTGGGCCGAGCGGTAGCGGCAAATCGTCACTGGTCAAAGCGGGGCTCATCCCCGCCCTGCGGAGCGGCGCCATGCCCGGTTCCGACAAATGGTTCATCGTCGAAATGCTGCCCGGGGCGCACCCGGTCGACGAGCTAGGGCTCGGGCTGCTACGCGTTGCCGTGGGCGAGCCGGCCGGTTTGATTGAGCAGCTCCGAGGCGATGAGCAGGGACTGCTGCGCGCGGCGCAGCTGGTGCTGCCCGGCGACGAGGGAGAGCTCCTCCTCGTCATTGACCAGTTTGAGGAGCTGTTCACCCAGGCCGCCGACGAGTCCGAGACCGAGCACCTGCTAAGGAGCCTCTACACCGCTGTGACGGACCCCCACAGCCGGGTCCGGGTTGTCGTCACCCTACGGGCCGACTACTATGACCGGCCCCTGCTGCACCCCGAGTTCAGCAGCCTCATGCGCCAGCGCACCGAGGTCGTCGTGCCGCTCACGCCAGGGGAGCTCGCCCAGGCGATAGAACGACCTGCGGAGCAGGCCGGCGTCAGCATGGAGCCAGGGCTGGTCCACGCTATCATAGCGGACGTGAGCGACCAGCCAGGCGCATTGCCAATGCTCCAGTACGCCCTGACCGAGGTGTTCGAGCGCCGCCAGGGTCCTCTGCTGACCCATGAAGACTACCAGGCTGTTGGCGGCGTGTCAGGGGCTCTGGCCAGCCGCGCTGAGGCACTCTACGGAGAGTTGGACGCCTCGGGCCAGAAGATGGCGCGGCAGTTGTTCCTTCGGCTGGTCACACCGGGCGACGGCTTTGAGGCCACCCGGCGCCGTGTCCTTCGCCCCACCCTGACGTCGGTCGTGGGCGAGTCGAAGGCAATGGAGGACGTTATCGACGCCTTTGGCAAGCACCGCCTCCTCACTTTCGACCGCGACGCTGAATCCCGGACGCCCACAGTGGAGATCGCCCACGAGGCGCTCCTTCACGAATGGAACCGGCTGCGGGACTGGGTCGAGGACAGCCGCGATGACGTGCGCCAGCGCTTGCGGCTGACGGCAGCGGCGGCCGAGTGGGTCAACACCGACCGGGATCCAGGCTACCTCCTGCGGGGGACCCGCCTCACCCAGTTCGAGTCGTGGGCCGGCAGCACCGATCTGGCGCTGGGCGAGGTCGAGCGCGACTATCTCGAGGCCAGCCTAGCTGAGCGGACCGTGCGAGAGGAGGCGGAGGCGGCCCGACAGCAGCGGGAAAGGGCTCTGGAGCGCCGCTCGCGCAGCTTCCTCCGAGCGTTGGCCGTCGTCCTGCTGTTGGCCACCGTGGTCGCCCTCGGGCTGGCGGGGTTGGCGCGGAGGGCGCAGACTGCTGCGGAGGGAGAGGCCCAGGCCCGCGCCACGCACCAGGCCGTCGCCGAGGGAGAGGCCGAAGCTCGTGCCACCCAGCAGGCCATCGCCGAACACCAGGCCCGTATCGCCACCTCGCGCGAGCTGGCTATGGCTGCGCTCAACAGCCTGGACACCGATCCGGAGCGCAGCATCCTGCTGGCGATGCAGGCGGTGACCGAGACCTTTGCGGGGGACGGGACCGTATTGAGGGAGGCCGAGGAGGCGCTGCACCGCGCGGTGCACGCCTCGCGCGTCGTCCTCACTGTGCCCAAGGGCCGTGCTGATGCCTTCAGCCCGGACGGCGCTCGGTACGCCACCTTCGGCGAGGACAACACGGCGACAATTTGGGAGTTGGAAGCGCCAGCGGCTGCCGCAACCGGCGAAGAGCTGTTCACCCTGCGCGGTCACACCGACACGGTCGAACGGGCGATCTTCAGCCCGGACGGGGAGCTGCTGGCGACGGCCAGCACAGACCAGACTGTCAAGGTGTGGGACTTGGAAACGACAGCGGCCGACACGGCCGGCGCTGAGCTGCTTACCCTGGCAGGACACACCGGTCCCATCTATGGCATGGACTTCAGCCCGGATGGCGCCCGCTTGGCCACGTGCAGCTCGGACGGCACGGCGAGGGTATGGGACACTGACACCGGCGAGGAGCTGCTCACCCTATCCCACACTGGAATAGTGGCGGACATCGCCTTCAGCCCGGACGGCACGCTCCTGGCGACTGCCGACCACGATGATTATGTGGCGAGAGTCTGGGATATCTCGACCGCGCTCCAGACAGGTGCAGAGACGGCCGAGGAGATACTCGTCTTGACCGGGCACGAGGAGGGGGTGAATGACGTCGTCTTCAGCCCAGATGGGACACGCGTGGCGACGGCCAGCACGGACATGACCGCCAGGGTGTGGGACTTAGCCACCGGCGAGGCGGTGGTTACCCTAGAAGGCCACAGCGGCTTTGTCTTCACCGTCGACTTCGGCCCCGACGGCACTCTTCTGGCCACGGGCAGCGAGGACGGACTGGCCCGTGTGTGGGACTTGGAGGCCCCAGCGACCACCACCACCAGCCAGGCGTTGCTCACCCTTGCCGGTCACACGGTCGGCGTCGGCTGTGTCGCCTTCAACGCGGATGGAACGCTTCTGGCTACGTCCAGCGCGGAGGAAGGGATCGCCAAGGTCTGGGACATCACCCCGGAGGGAAGCCGCGAGCTGCTCACGCTGGCCGGCCACGACCACGCGGTGTTTCACATCGCCTACAGCCCGGATGGCACCCGCTTGGCCACGGCCAGCTTCGACGGGACGGCGAAAGTGTGGGATACCTGCACTGGCCAGGATCTGCTCACGCTGACTGGCCACACAGGCTGGGTCTACGGCGTGGCCTTCAGCCCAGATATGACGCGCCTGGCCACGGCCAGCCAGGATGGGACATCGAGAGCCTGGGACTTAGCAACCGGCCAGGAGTTGCTTACGCTAGACGGACATGGTGGCTCCGTCTTTGATGTCAGCTTCAGCCCCGATGGTACCCGGTTGGCTACCGCCAGCGAGGATGGGACAGCGAAAGTTTGGGATTTGGTACCGCCGGCCGCTGCAGTAACCGGCGACCTGCTCCTCACCCTGCAGGGTCATGGCACCGACATTTGGGGCACGCCGTCCCGCGATGTTTTTGGCGTGGCCTTCAGCCCGGACGGGACCCGCCTGGCCACCGCCGGTTGGGACGGAACGGTGAGAGTATGGGAAGCAAGCAACGGTGAGGAACTGCTCACCCTGACGGGGCACGCCACTCGCGTCAACAGCGTCACCTTTGGCCCGGGCGGAAGGCACTTGGCCTCGGCCGACTGGGATGGGACGGTGAGGGTGTGGGACCTGGAGGCGCCAGCGGCTGCGTCGGCGGGTGAGGAGGTCCTCACCCTGAGCGGTCACGCTGGCATCATTTGGGACGTCGCGTTCAGCCCTGACGGAACACGCCTGGCCACCGCCAGCTTCGACAACACGACGCGAGTTTGGGATGCTGTCTCCGGTCAGGAGCTCCTCATCTTGACCGGCCACAAATACAATACCAGCGGCGTTGCATTCAGTCCAGACGGGAACCATCTGGTCGCATCAGGGGGCGACGGGACGGTGCGCATCTATGTGCTCTCCGCTGAAGAGTTGATGGACCTGGCGCGCTCGCGCGTCACCCGCTCGCTAACTGACCAGGAGTGCCGGCAGTACCTGCACCTCGACCGGTGCCCCTCCCCTCGGTGAGGGCCAAACGGATTCGAATTGGCCCAGGTCATCCAATCCAGGCCACGAAACCGCCGCAGTCCTCTTCTGTGGCGTAATCACCTCCCTCGCCACCTCTCAGGTCTTGGGAAGTCCGACACGATCCCACGCGCCTGCACACGTGTGGCGACTAATCGTCGGCCCTGCCCCCGGAATCACAGCACGCTTTCCAGACCCGGCATCGCTTGCCAGCACCAAGGATCGATACCTAAGCCGACGACGCTGACCAGAAGCTCCGTCAATGGTCTGAGAATCGGCCACCTGACCGGCGAGATCAGGCCAGGCGTCCCCCTACCCACCAGGACGCCGTTCCCTGTTCGCGGCTCCGAACAAGACCCACCCTGACATGGGTGGGTTTGAGCACCCTCGGCAGATATGGAATCCACAACCTTCTGGTCCGCAACTCAGTCCCGTACGGGCTCCGCGAGTCCGCAGTCTGCCGCCGACAATGGAGTACTGCCCAGCGCGATGCAAGGCGTACTCCCCACTTTCACCTTCCATTACCTGTCAGCCGTGTCCGCCTGCGCCCTGTCCTGCAGCGCAAGACCATCCCTCGCGACCAGAGGCAGGTCAATGCGCTGAGACAGCGCTGCATCAGAGCTCTCAATGATGTCGGCCAGTTCTGCACGTGCTACCTCCCAATGGTCAGGGTCAGTGGACCAACTGATGTCGGTCAGCACCCAGGTCGGGTCGTCGGGATCACTCACGCCGTATTCCCACAGCACTCTTGGGACGACTTCGTCGACGATCTGAGCCGTGCGGGTTGGGTTGATGGCCGCGGCCAGCGTGAGGTAATCCACGTCCTGGATGCCCCGCCGCCAGTGCTTCAGGCGGAGCGAGGCGAACGGCCCCATCACGCCGTAGTTCTCTTCTGAGCAGCGCGTGTCGGTGCCGGGATAGAACAACACGCCGTCGCCATTGAAGTAGTTCCAGCCCGCCTGGCCCAGTGAATCGTCGTCACCATCATAGCAGCCATAGGTCTGGGCTTGTTGAAAGAGATTGACGTAGGCCTTTGGGTCATCGTAGCCATAGCACTGATAGTTGACGTAGTAGGTGGATTCCCAGTAGAACCAGCGGTCAACCCCCTCCTTGTACTGCCCCCAGGCCAGCTCGCGCAGGGCCACGCCATCGTCCTCGATAGCAAAGGAGCCGGAGGCTGGTCGCGCGCCATTGTAC
>JASFVG010000069.1:0-14073 GCA_050049955.1 Anaerolineae bacterium
TTTCTTCAGTTAGCCCGGGAGGTGGGAGCGAGCTACGTGGCGACCAGCGGGCGACGGCCCAGGCGCCGCCGGCTTGCATCAGAGCTAGGTGCACACGAAGCCATCGACGCCACCGTTACGGATCTGAAGGATCACTTCGAGGGTCGGTCCCTGGACCGGGTCATCGTGGCTGCCAGCAACCTGGATGCCACCAGGGATGCCATGGCGGTCGTTCGGCCAGGTGGCGCTGTGCTGCTGTTCGCCGGCTATGTCGCCGGCGCGTCGCTTGACCTCCACCTGAACGACGTGCATTATCGAGAGTTGAGCATCCACGGCTCGATCGATTGCACGATTCAGGACTTCCGTCGCGCCGTTGGCCTGCTTCCCAGGCTGGCCATGGCGGAGCTCGTGACCGGTGCTTTCCCGCTTGATGACATTGAGTCCGCCTTTCGGGCCACCCGGGGGCCGGACGCCGTCAAGACCGTATTGGAGTTCACCTAGGGAGATAGGGGAGCGAAGACCTATGATGGACCAAGCCGAGTTATCCTGGCTGCGCAGCCTGTACGAGGGATTGACGGACGAGCAGGTCTCAGCCGGGCGCAATGCGCTCCTGAGCGGCTCCGTCGGCGTTGCGCTGCCTTTGCGGATCACGAAAGCGCGAGGGGCTTCGTTCTGGGATCAGCACGGGAAGGAGTACATCGACTGCACCGCCCAGGCCTGGACGCTGAACATCGGAGCGTGCCACCCCAAGGTCATGGGGGCAGTCAGGGAACAACTCGACTATTTCACCCACGTGCGCACCAGCTTCGAGACGGTGCCCCGGTTGCTGCTCACGCAGCGGCTGGCGGAGTTGGCGCCTGGCAATCTGGGCAAGGTGGCATACTGCCTGCACGGCTCCACGGCTGTCGAGGGTGCGCTCAAGCTGGCGATGCGATACCGGCCCGACCGCCGGACCTTCATCTCCGTATGGGACGGCTATTCGGGACGCACGCTGGCGGGCATCGACCTCTCCTATCCCCATCCCGATCCCTTCCCGCATTCCGCGGCGAACGCCATTCGCGTGCCCCAGGGGTACTGCTACCGATGTGCCTATGAGCTGGAATACCCCCAGTGCGAGCTCTTCTGTGTCGACATGATGGGGAAGTTCATCGAGAAGGCCATCGACGGCGAGCCGCTGGGGCTGATTATGGAGCCGGTGCAGGGCAGTGGCGGCATGATCGACTTCCCGAAGCCGTACTTCAAGGCCGTCCGTGAGCTCTGCGACAAATACGACATGTTGCTGATCTACGACGAGATGCAGACCGGGTTTGGGCGCGTGGGTGAGATGTTCGCGGCGAATCTCTACGAGACGGTGCCGGACATTCTGGTGTTCGGCAAGGCCATCGGTGGTGGGTTCCCGCTGGCCGGGACGATCTCGCGTGACGGGCTGGCCTACAAGCCTGGCGATCACTCGTTCACCTTTGGCCATTTCCCGGTCTCGATGGTGGCTGGCCTGGCCACCCTGGAGGTCCTGGAGGAGGAGAACCTCTTCGAGCGCGCCAGGAAGCTGAATGCGTACTTCACGGGTCGCCTGCTGGAGCTGAAGGAGAAGTATGAGCTCATCGGCGACGTGCGCGGTCCTGGACTGATGCTCGGCATCGAGCTCGTGCGCGACCGGGAGACGAAGGAACCGGCCCGCGAGGAGTCCTACGAGTTCGAGAAGCTGGGCCTGGAGCGCGGCGTCCTTTTCGGTGCCGCCAAGTATGCGGGCATGGGGAACGTGGTGAAGATCAAGCCCCCCCTGGTGATCACTGACGCGCAGGCGGAGCGGGTGATGGAGGTCTTCGAGGAGGTAGTCGCTGAGCTCTCCGCCGGCCTGCCCCGTGGGTGATACCGGTGCAGCTCGCGTTGAAGTGATTCGCCCGCGGCCCTGGTCGCAAGCAGAGGTGTGAGGGACTGGTCGGGATGGCAGTGGAGCTACCTGTGGGCGATGAAGGGGCGCTCGAGGAGGCGCGCGAACTGATCCTGGCGGAGAGCCGGGCTATAGCCCAGGTGGCGCATCGGCTGGGCGAGCCCTTTCTCGAGAGCGTGCGCGCCGTGACGCGTTGTGAGGGGCGGGTGCTGCTCACCGGCTCCGGGACGTCGGGGACGGCGGCCCGGCGCCTGGAGCACCTGCTCTGTTCCTGCGGGATCGCCGCCTTTTTCATGGACCCGGCCTACGCGTTGCACGGGCCCTCCGCCATCGTATCGCCAGGTGACGTGCTGCTCGTGCTCTCGAAGGGAGGGGCGTCGGCCGACGTGAACGAGTTCGTCGCCGTCGCCCGCGGACGGGGGGCGCGAATCATCAGCTGGACCTGGAATCCGGAGTCCCCGCTGGCCGCAGCCAGCGACGTGGTCGTCGTTCTGCGATCCGGGGAGGGGGCAGAGGGCGAGGGAGTGCTGCCCTTCGGAAGCTCGCTGGTGATGGCCGCTGTCGGGGACGCGCTCTGCCTGCTCGCCAGGCGCGAGCGAGGCATCGATCTGGAGGAGCTGGTCGTCACCCATCCAGCCGGCGCAACGGCTGATCTGGTGCGGAATCGGCCCAAGCCGGAGGGGGCCGGGGATCGGTAGGTGAGTCCGGGGATCGATGGAGGGCGTACAATGCACGGGGCGGGGGTAGCGGTGTGAGCGATGCTGTGACTGGCAAGGAGATCCGGCTGAGCAAGCTGTTCTCAGGCGACCGGAACGCGGTGATCGTTGCCGTCGACCACGGCCAGACGTTCGGGCCCTTGGAGGGGCTGACGCGGTTCACCGAGGCCGTGGAGCGCCTAACGGAGGCTGACGGCGTGCTGCTCGCGCCTCAGATGGTGCGCTTCTCGGGCCGCCTGTTTCGAGGGGGCGGAAGCCCAGCGCTCATCGTGCGCCTGAACTGGAATACCATTCACTGCGAGCCGTGGGACTATCAGGAGGCCGACATCGTTCAAGGGTTCTCTGTGCCGGCGGCGGTCTCGGTGGGCGCGGATGTGGTTCTGGCCAGCCTAACCCTCCGCACAGGCAGCGAGAAGCGCGACGCCCGCAACGTGCGTCTCTTCGCCGCACTGGCTGAGGAGAGCTGCAGACTCGGTATGCCGTTGATCGGCGAGGTGTTCCCTCCCGGGGGGCTTCGAAGCGATCCCGATGCATTCCACGACTACACCAAGCGGGTGTGCCGCATCGCCTGTGAGCTGGGCGCAGATGCTATCAAGACCTTCTATACGGGCGCCCGGTTCGGCGAGCTGACCGGGGGCGTTCCCATACCCGTGTTCGCTCTCGGTGCGGAGAAACTGGAGCAAGAGATCGATGCGCTCCGTCTAGCGCGGAACGCAGTGGACGGCGGCGCCAGGGGGGTCGTGTTTGGTCGCAACGTCGTCCAGGCCAGGTCCCCCGCCCGTTTCTTGAGGGCGCTGAAGGCTGTCGTGAAGGCGGGTGCAACACCTGCTGAGGCTTCCAGACACCTGGAGGCACCATGAGTACCTGGTAGCTCGTAGTAGCGACTTCAGTCGCTCAGCGGCACCGCCCGCTAGTCTAGCAAGGAGGCCCAAGTGAACCTGGACGACCTAGCGCTGATCGACGACATTGATCCCAGCGGCATGCTGGCGCACATCCGTGGATTCCCGCAGCATTGTCGCGAGGCCTGGGATCACATTAGCGAATGGACACCCCCGCCGGACTGGGTGTCCATCCGACACGTCCTCATCACTGGGATGGGAGGCAGCGCGATCGGCGGGACGCTGGTCCAAGGGTTGGTCAGCGGCGCGTCAGGCGTGCCCATCTTGGTCTGGAGGAACTACGGGCTTCCCGCCTTCGTGCAGGGCCCTGAGCACCTGGTCGTGGCCTGCAGCTACTCCGGAAATACGGAGGAGACTCTGACCGCTTTTCGTGAGGGGCTGAGGCGCGGGGCCAGCACAGTTGCGATCACGACCGGCGGCGAACTGGCTGAACTTGCGCGCAGGGGCGGCGCCGCCCTGGTCCAGTTCGACTACGAGTCAGAGCCGCGGGCCGCGCTAGGCTATTCGTTCTTCCATCTCCTGGGCGTAGTCTCCCGCGGGCTCGCCCTAGAGGACTACACCAACGACGTGCGCGAGGCGGTCCAGGTCATGGAGAGCTGGCAGTCCGAAATCGCTCCCGCGGTCCCAACGGACCGGAACGCCGCCAAGGAACTGGCGTTGCGAGCCCACAGTCGGCAGCTGGTCGTCTTTGGGGCGGGCTACCTGAGCGGCGTGGCCAACCGGTGGAAGACCCAGGTCAACGAGAACGCCAAGCACTGGGCCGCCTTCGAGGCGCTGCCGGAGCTGAACCACAACACGGTCTGTGGGCTTGGCATTCCGCAGGCGGTACGCGATCTAACCCTCGTGGTGATGCTGCGGTCCGCAACAGAGCACACCCGATTGCAAGCCCGCTGGAACGTCACGTCCGAGCTTCTTGCCCGGGAGGGGGTCGACACGCAGACCGTCTATGGGCGCGGCGAGGGCGCCCTCTCCCAGATGCTCTCACTGATCCATTTCGGAGACCTCGTGAGCTTCTATCTGGCGGTCCTCAACGGGGAGGATCCGACCCCAGTAGAATCCATCGCCTTTCTTAAGCAGAGGCTGGCAGAGCAGGGGCTGGCAGAAGCAGCGAGACACGACTAACAACGATCCCCGCGCGGGCATTCGTTGAGAAGGGACTGGCGCCACCAGCCCATAAGGAGACCGTGGTGATGACGAGATTTCTGGAGATTCCGGCCGAGGACTTGACCCGTCAGTATCAACAGATCAAGCATGAGATCGGCTATGCCCTGGATACGGTGCTGCCTTCCGGCAAGTACACCCTGGGCCCCACCTTGAAGGCTTTTGAGGAGGAGTTCGCCAGGTACTGTGGCACCACCTTTTGCCTCGGCATCTCAAACGGCACTGAAGCCCTGCACCTCGCCCTGGCCGCCCTGGGGGTCGGTGAAGGCGATGAGGTGATCACCGTCTGCAACACCTATGTGGCCACAGCGTTTGCCATCTCGTACGTCGGGGCAACGCCCGTCTTCGTGGACATCGACCCCGAGACCTACAACATCGACCCCTCGGAGGTCGAGGATAGGATTACGGAGAGGACGAAGGCCATTCTCGCGGTACACCTCTACGGACATGCGGCGGACATAGATCCCCTGCGGGACATCGCGAAGCGCGAGGGCCTGCACCTGCTCGAGGACGCGGCTCAGAGCCAGGGCGCGCTCTACAAGGGAAGGAAGACCGGATCGTTGAGCGATGTAGCGTGTTTTAGTTTCTACCCCAGCAAGAACCTGGGCTGCTACGGCGACGGCGGCGGCATCACGACGGATGACCCGGAGCTCTATGAGAGGCTCCGGGTGCTCCGATACATGGGGCAGTATGTCAAACACACGCACGAGATCATCGGCTTCCAGCAGCGCCTTGATCCGCTGCAGGCGGCTGTGCTGAGGGTGAAGCTCCGCCGCCTGGAGCGGTGGAACGACGCTCGGAGGCAGGTCGCCGCGTGGTATGGCGAATTGCTGAGTGATCTCCCTCTCGAGTTGCCTGTTGAGAGCAACTACGCCAAGCACGTGTACTATATGTACACCATCCGCTGCAAGGAGCGGGATGGGCTCAGGCGGTGGCTCTCGGATCGGGGCATCGGCACGCAGATCATCTATCCGACGCCCGTGCCGATGCAGCCGGCCTATGCTCACCTCGGCTACACAGATAGCGACATCCCGATAGCGGCCCGGTATGCCAGGGAGCTGCTCTGCATCCCGATGTTCCCCGAGCTGCGGCAGGAGGAGGTGGAGACCGTCTCGGATGCGATTCATGCTTTCTACGCATCCCGGGGCTGAGGAGGCAGTATGAGCAACAGGACGAAAGTTGTCGTCTGGGGCGGGAGCGCTGTCTCAACGCCTGAACTGGTGGATGTTCTGGTGCACGAGGCTGCCGGGGCAGGACCCATCGAGCTGGTGCTCGTGGGGCGCAACGAATCGACGCTGGAGGCAGTGGGCGGTCTGTGCCAGCGGCTCGCGCGGGATGGGGAGGCTGACCTGGAGGTGTCGTTTTCCACCGACTGGCGCAAGACGCTCGAGGGCGCCCATTTCGTCGTCAACCAGATCCGCGTCGGAGGCCTCAAGGGGCGCGTCTTTGACGAGCTGTTTCCCCGCCAGTTCGGCATCCCCGGCGAAGAGACGGTGGGACCTGGCGGCTTCAACTACGCTTTGCGGACCATCCCAGTCGTCCTCGACTACTGCCAGTTGCTGGAGGAGAGCGCTCCGGACGCCGTGCTGGTGAATCTGACGAACCCCAGCAGTCTGATCCAGTATGCGATTCGGCGCTACACGGGTATCCAGGTGGTGGGCACGTGCGATTCCCCCATCTCCCTGACTGAGAAGGTAGCGCGGGTGGTGGGCGCCCCGGTCGAGGAACTCAGCATTGACTATGCGGGGATGCACCACTTCGGGTGGATACTGGGAGTCAGCTGGAACGGCAAGGACGTCACTTCACGCGTTCTCGATCGGGTAGAAGAGATCTCGAGCGTCGACCCTAGCATCCTGCAGGCCATTGGCGCGGTTCCGGCACCGTATCTGCAGTACTACTTCCATCCGGACAGAATCCTGGCGAAGAAGGAGGGCCGCCCAGCGCGGGCCGAGCAGCTTATGGAGCTCTACGGCGACATGCTAGACGCCTACAAGACGTCGAGCTCAGCCGAGAAGCCGGATGCGTTGGTGAGACGCGGAGCGGTCTGGTACCGAAAGATCGTCGTGCCGGCGCTGCTGGCCATGATCGAGAATAGACGCAGGCAGCTGATCCTGAGCATGGACAACGGCGATGCCATTCCGTGGCTTCCGGCTGACACGATCGTGGAGCTGCCGGCGGTGATCGACGCCAGCGGCGTTCGACCTTTGGCAGCCGGAGAGCCTCCGGCTGACGTGAAGGCGATGATTCAGATGAACGCCGCCTATGAGCGGTTGGCGGTTGAGGCCATCGTCGAAGGGTCCTACGAGAAGGCGCTGCGCGCCCTGCTGGTCAACTGGATGGTGAAGGACGCCACGCAGGCGCAGGGTATCCTAGACCTGATCTGGCCCGGGCGTGGTGAAGCAGCTGCCGGTCAGGTGAGGGTGTTTGAAGATCACGCGGGCGCGGGAATTGCCTTCCCAACCATCAAGTACGGCGGCGGTGTTTCTCGGGAGGCGTGGGAGGGTAAGGCCCCGTTCGCCGTCGTCACCCCGGAGGAGCCGTGGGAGCTGGTGCTGGGGATGGCCGAACCCAAGCCCAAGGCAGTGGCCTTCGTCGAGAGCATGGACTGGGATGAGGTGAGGCGCCTCGAACGCGAAGTCCCGGACGTTCAGCGGGTCGTGGGTTTGGGGGGCGGATCCGCCCTCGACATGGCCAAGTACGTCGCCTGGAAGCGCGGTATCGCGTGTGATCTAGTGCCATCCATATGCTCGACGGATAGCTTCGCGACGAAGAGCATCGCTGTCAGGGAGAAGGGACGGGTCACCTATATCGGGTTCATCATTCCGGACACGTCCTACATCGACTACGAGCTCATCGGGAAGGCGCCGAAGCGGCTGAACCGGGCTGGCGTGGGTGATCTCATCTCGATACATACCGCCCTATGGGACTGGGCTCTGGCTCGCGATGACCGCGGAGAGCGATACGATCCCGACGTGGCTGCCCAGTTCAGGGAGGTGCTGGCGTCCCTGGAGGAGACAGCGCTGGAGATCAATCAAGTGTCCAGAGATGGCATCCACTTCATCATGGACAACTACGCTGAAGTGAGTCGCGCCTGTCGACGCTTCGGCAGCAGCCAACCGCAGGAGGGAGCCGAGCACGCGGTCGCCTACAACACGGAGTACATGACCAACAGGCCCTTCATCCACGGAGAGCTCGTTGCCTTAGGGACCCTGGTCGTCGCTTCGCTTCAGGAAAACCAGCCTGCCTGGGTGCGAGAGGTCCTAGAGCGCACGGGAATCGTCTACCAACCGGCGGATTTGGGCATCACGCAGGAGGAGTTTGTCGAGATTCTGTGCACGCTCAATGGGTTCGCCCGCGCACACGGTCGGCGCTACACGGTCCTTCGCGCCCGTGAGGTGGACCAGGCCTTCATCGACCACATGTGTGACCAGTTGCGCTTCTAGGGATGGGGTACAGCGCATCGCGTCTGGACATGAGGGTCGACCATGGCCGCAACGGCGGTCCGATGTTGCACGCTTCGTGCGCCCTCTCCAGACCAGGGTGGAGGGGTCCAGCCCACCGATGGGTCTGAGGCTAGGTGTCTATGAGAGCCCAGATGCTCTGGGGCAACCGGCAGCTGATGTCATCATCGCCCAGCTGGGGGCGAATCCCGGCAGTGCCCTCGCGATGCCAACAGGGAAGACGCCGCTTCCGGTATACCGCAGCCTTGTCAAGGCGAACAGGGAGGGCCGTGTGAGCTTCGCCAGCGCGCACGTGTTTCAGTTGGATGAGTTCTACCCCATCGCAGCTGACCATCCCGGGAGTTTCCGGAGCTTTCTGGAGACCGAGTTCGTCCGCTGGATCGATATCGATCCCGGTCGCGTGCACAGCTTCGACGCCACGGCTGAGGCCCCGCAGGCTGAGTGCGATCGCATCGAGGCGCAGATAGAGGCTGTCGGAGGGCTGGACCTGGCGCTCCTGGGTATCGGCGGCAACGGGCACCTGGCGTTCAATGAGCCGGGCACCCCTTTCGAGGCGCGGACGCACGTGGCGGAGCTTGACGAGGGGACGCGACAGGCGGCTGCCTACCTGTTCTTTTCGTTGGCGGAGGTGCCGCGCCGCGCGCTCACCATGGGTCTCGCCACCATTATGGAGTCGAGGCGGATCGTCCTCGTCGCCGCCGGCACGCGCAAGGCCGAGGCAGTGCGCGATGCCTTGGAGGGTCCTCAATCCACCAGGACGCCGGCCTCGGTGTTGAGACATCATCCTGACCTGGTGGTTCTACTCGATCGGGAGGCAAGCGCCTTGTTGTCGCCCGATACGCTGCGACAGTCGAGTCCTGAGTCCGGTTGCCGCGCCTAGGTGCGTCGACGATTCCTGGGTGCGAGGATCCGCTGGTTCCGCATTGAAGGGAGGTTAGGGAGGCGAGATGCTCAGTTCTGACGAATTGCGGGCGAAAGACGCTCAATACATCATAAGAGCCTGGGGTGGTCAGCCCACCGTCGTCGCAGAGGCCTCCGGTCCGATACTGCGAGACCCGGAGGGGAACGAGTACCTGGACTGCACCTCGGGCCTGTTTGCCGCACTGATCGGCCACACGAACCCGGAGGTCGTCGCTGCCGCGCAGGCCCAGTTGGAGAAGGTGACGCAGGTCTCCGCGTTGCAGATCAATGAGCCAATGGTGCTGCTCGCCGAGATGCTTGCCGAGGTGACGCCCGAGCCAATCACCAAGTGCTTCTTCACCAACGGTGGCGGCGAGACCGTCGAGGCAGGCCTGAAGATGGCCCGCCAGTACACCGGTAAGTACGAGACCATCGTCCTGAAGAACGCGTTCCACGGCCTATCCTTTGGCGCACTAGCGGCTACCGGTGCGACCAAGTACAAGCAGGGCTTCGGGCCGCTTCTGCCTGGGTTCCTGCGCGCACCTCACGCCTACTGTTACCGGTGTCCCTTCGACCTGGAGTACCCGGCTTGCGACCTGCGCTGCGCTCAGGAGATCGAGAACATCGTCACGGACACCGCCGTCTCTACCGTTGCCGAGGGTTCCATCGGGGCGGTAATGGTCGAGCCGGTTCAGGGACGTGGTGGCATTATCCCCCCGTACGGCTGGTTGACTCGCGTGCGTGAGATCTGTGACAGGCACGGCCTCCTGCTCATCCTTGACGAAATCCAGACCGGCTACGGCCGTACTGGGCGGTTCCTCGGTTGTGAGCACGAGGGGGTCGTGCCGGATATCCTGATACTGTCGAAGAACGTGGGCGGTGGCCTTCCGGCCGGCGTGGCCATGACGAACGACGAAATCGCCGAGTCCTTCTCGACAGGGACCACCAGCACCCACTCCGGCAATCCTGTGGCGTGCGCGGCGGGGCTGGCTACGCTGAAGGTGCTCTTCGAGGGGAGGATGTGGGAGAACGCCGTGCCGATGGGCGAGCGATTCGTCGATGGCTTCCGGAATATGTCGACCCAACGGTACGTTGGCGAGGCGCGGATGAAGGGCCTCATGGGTGGTCTCGAGTTGGTCGTGGATCGGGCCACGAAGGAGCCGATGCCCAAGAAGGCCGTCGGTGCGATCGTCGACAAGCTTCACCAGAAGGGCATCGTCATCACAGCCTCGGGGCCACGCGGCAACGTGTTCAGGGTACAACCACCCCTGGTGATCACCGCCGACCAGGTTGACAGGATCGTGGAAGTCTTCGATACATCGATTGCGGAGGTTGTCGCGTAGCTTACCGCGTAGCTTACCGACTAGCCCGTTTCTCGAGGTCGTGAGTGGAGGCCGTGCCTGGAGGCAGTGGATGATTGAGAGGTTGGGCAAGCTGTTCGGTGAGGATGGGCGAGCCGTCATTGTGCCCATCGACCACACGCTCTCAGGCGGGGTGATGGCTGGCTGGGAGAGGCCTGCCGAGACGCTGAGCCAGATCATGGATGGTGGGGCTGACGCCATCATGACCACCTACGGCATCCTGAAGCAGTTCCGACATATTCTGGCGGGAAAGGTGGCGACCATCCTGCGCCTGGATGGCGGCATGACCTTCTTCCGGGAGCAGTGGAACGAATACACGGCGTGGAGGCTTCTCTACCAGGTAGAGGATGCCCTGCGGATCGGAGCGGACGGCGTCATCGTGATGGCGTTCTTCGGGGCCGAGTGCGAGTTGGATTCCATTGAGATTGTAGCCAGGGTCGCTGCCGACTGCGAGAGATGGAGCGTCCCCCTCGCCGTGGAAGCGTTGCCGTGCCCTGGTGCCTGGGATGGAGATGAGTATAATGCGGAGGCGGTCGCGTCAGCAGCGCGGCTAGGTGCCGAGTACGGCGCCGACTTCATCAAGACGTACTACCCGGGAAGCGTCGAGGGCCTTCGACGCGTGACAACAACCTGTCCCGTGCCGGTTCTGATCGCCGGCGGTCCGAAGATGCCCACGGATCGAGACGTGCTCGAGACCGTCCAGGGCATGCTCGAGGCTGGTGGAGCCGGGGTCTTCTTCGGTCGCAACGTCTGGCAACACCAGAACCCCACCGCAATGACGAGGGCGCTCTGCGAGGTAATCCACGAGGGTGTGTCGGTGAGTGAGGCCCTGGAGAATCTCAGGGGCGCCTGACGTCGCGCGCTTTGTGGGGAGACCTGTGAGCCGAGGAAAGGCTGAGAGTGAAAGGAGGCGTAGATAGAGCAAAAGATGGTGTCATAGAGGCTGGTTCTTGCTCCCGTTGATCATATGCAGAGAGGCAGTTCACATCCTATAGGAGGAACATCATGTGGAACGAGAGGACGCTGAAGATCATTATGATCGCTGGCCTGGTTATCACCGCCATTGCGATCATTGTCATGGCACCCTGGTCGCCCAGGCTGGGTCCCTCCGGCTCGCCCGGTCGCCAGGCCCTGCTGTGGATCTTCGCATTCGTGGGGGCGCTTCCCTTTGCGGTATACTGGATGTACCGCTTCTGGCAGAAGCCCAGCTGGAACGCCATGCCCGGCCGCTACGTAGAAGGCATGGAGGTTGAGAAGTTCTCGCCCTACGCGTTGGTGGCCATCGGCGTGGTTGGGGCGCTCTTCGCCGTGGCCGCGTTGGGAGAGGGGCTGCGCCTGGACTTCCAGGCCATGGTCATCGCCGCATCCGCCGCGCTCTTTGGCGGCCCCATCTCCTTCTTTGGCCTGCTGCTCGGGCAGATCCTGGGCCGTCTCTTCATTCACCCCTTCTGGGTGTCCGGGGGAGCTTCGGTCTTCATCAACATCCTCCCGTAC
The DNA here is from genome assembly GCA_050049955.1 of Anaerolineae bacterium. Taxonomy (GTDB): domain Bacteria; phylum Chloroflexota; class Anaerolineae; order B4-G1; family B4-G1; genus SKLM01. The sequence goes on from JASFVG010000069.1 coordinate 11,863, forward strand.
TCCCTCTTCGACGCGGCGATCTGGGCCTACGCAGGGTTCGTCTACTTCTGGTTCGTACACGAGCGGAAGCAACGCGGGCTGGGGCTCGTCGTCGCGTTCCTGATCGCCTGGATCCTGTCGGAGCCCGTGCACCAGTTCGGGTGGTTCATGGGTGACTACACCATCGGGAACCCGTGGGAGGCCGCTTCGCTCAATGTCGCGCGGGACTGGATTGTGCCTCAGCCCATGTTCCCCTTCCTCCCGTACTGGATCCTGAGCATCTTCGCATTCGTACCCATCGGCTACATCGCCGGGCACGCCGTCCGGAGAGCCTGGGCAGGGGAGGACGCCGAGACGCCTGTCGGCTAGCGATTGACGTCTCGCTACCGAGAAACGTACGCTGTACCAGGACTAGACCGGGCAACCCCGGTCTAGTCCTTCCCTGGGTAAAGCAAGGATGGCGAACAATATGAAAGTGGTTGAATTCAAGGACTTCAGTCTCCGGTACCTGCGGAGCGAGGAGCAGTCCCTCAAGAACATCAATGTGTCCTTTGAGAAGGGGACGACAGTCGGTCTCCTGGGCCCCGCCGGCGCCGGAAAGACGACCTTCCTTAAGGCCCTTATGGGCATCGTCCCGCATATTGAGCCCGGCTACATCGATGGGAGCGTCACCATTGACGGGATGGACAACGCGGAGCACAAGGTTGCTCAGATTGCCCATCGCGTCGCTCTTGTCCTAGAGAACCCTGATGTCCAGATATTCTCGCTTACCGTGGGTGACGACGTGGCATTCGGCCCCAAGAACCTGGGCATGCCGGCCGACGATATCGTACGTCGCGTCGAACGGGCGATGCAGGAGACTGGCATTGTGGCCCTAAGGGAGAGGAACCCCAACGACCTCTCGGGGGGCCAGCAGCAGACGCTGGCCATAGCTGGGGCCGTGGCCATGGAGCCGAAGGTGCTGGCCATGGACGAACCGACAGCCATGCTCGATCCTGTCGGCAAGGATGAGGTGATGGCCGTGGTCGAGCGGATTACAAAGGGCGACACCCAGGCCACCACGGTCATTGCGGAATCGGGCGCGGATCTTGAGGCTCTAGCGGGGAAACTCGACCAGGTCGTGGTGCTACACGAGGGCGAGGTGATCCTCGACGGCCCAGCAGAAGAGGTGCTGATCGATGCCAAGCTCAACGAGGTCGGCGTGGGGCGGCCTCAGGTGACCGAGCTGTTCGTCAGGCTGCGGGATGCGGGGGCGGAAGTGCCAAAGATCCCGGTCAGCCTGGAACAAGCCGCGGAGTCTCTACGGCGGCTGCTCGTCGGGGCAGGCATCGGCCGGATCGAGGTCCCCGCCGACTACGGGCGGCCAGATCAGCGGAGCCTAGGCGAGCCGGTGGTGAGGATCCGCAACCTGCACCACACCTACAAGCCGAACGTCAGAGCCCTGCGAGGTGTCGATCTGGACATCCACCGCGGCGAATTGCTTGGCATCATTGGGCAGAACGGGTCGGGGAAGACGACCATGTCCTACCACCTGGTCAAGTTGCTCAAGCCCACCAACAAGGATGCCGTCGTGGAGGTCCTGGGCCAGGGCGTGGAGAAGCTCAAGCTCCGTGAGGTCATCGGACAGATCAACTACATCTTCCAGAACCCGGACGAACAGATCTTTGCAGACCGGGTACGGGATGAGATTGGTTTCGCGCCCATGATGATGGAGTACGGGGAGGAGGAGACGGAGCAAGCGATCGAGGAAGCGCTGGACATCTTCAACTTGCGGGGACACGGCGACGACTACACCATGAAGCTGCCCCAGGACCTCAAGACCTACCTGTCGATCGCCTGCATCTATCCCCTCAAGCCCAAGGTCTACATTATTGACGAGCCTACGACCGGGCTGGACACGCACGGCATCGAAGTGATGATGGGAGCCCTGCGGGTACTGCGGGACGCCGGTCACACCATCGCCATTGTCACCCACGACATGGAGACCGTCGCGCGGTACTGCGACCGGGCAGCCGTTATGCTCGACGGACAGGTGCTGATGGCGGGGACGACGCGCGAGGTGTTCGCTCAGCCCGAGCGTCTGATCGAGGCTGACATCAAGCCTCCTCAGATAACTCAACTTGGGCACATGCTGTCCGACACGGGGATGCCTATGGATATATTGACTGTTCCGGAAATGGCCAACATCCTTCTTCCGAATCTCGGGGTTGGTTCTCCGGTCAGGCGAGGAGA
>JASFVG010000070.1:0-13880 GCA_050049955.1 Anaerolineae bacterium
CGTTGCACACGATGTCGTCCGGTGTGCTGTCACCCGCCTCGAGGTAGACGTCGTAGGTTACCGCGTCCCCGTTAGGGTCGCCGCCTGACCAGGTGAGATTGACGCTCACACTCTGGTCGGTAGCTCCATCGGGTGGAGAGGGCGAGCTGGGCGTGTAGGGTGGGTTATTGGCGCTTCCTCCACCCCCGTAGTCCACGTAGGCGGCGCCATATCCGACCTGCGAAACCCCGTACCCAATCCACATGTACCCGCTTTCACCCCACCAAGACCCCCACGAGTTCTTCAAACGCCACGCACCACTGCTTCCCCGGTTGTCGTCCCAGCCAACCAGTACAATGGCGTGGTCGACCGGATTGTACCAGGGGCATGCAGGGCTCTCATCGGTCTCGAACACACCATCATCGTAGCCGACGAAGGCCGAGCCGGTACAGACGCCCGCGACCACCGGGCCGTGGTCGTAGATGTCCTGCTTAAGCGACGACACAGAGGGGACGCTGCCGCTTCCTCCCACGTACGACCAGGAAACGAGCTCTTCGTGATGCGGATGCGGTGAATTGCAGTCTGCGTTGGAGGCGACGTAGGGGAAATCGCTCTCATACACGGACCCTGCCTCAGGCTCACCAGGCGGCACCGCATCGATGAAGTAGTCAAAGGCCCACCACCCGCCTTCACATCCCCATTCATCGGTGTTGCACGATACCAGGTACTGCTCTGAGAGGTCGCGCGTGGTGCCGTCCTGCAACTTGATTGCTGATTCGACCACGCCGCTGGTGGCAAAGGCCCAGCAACTACCACATTGACCTTGATTCTTGACTGAGGTGCACCCCCCTTGACTGCACCAGTCGAAGGCCGAGGGAAGACTGTTCGTTGCGCCGAGATTGAAGTCGTCAGCGATCTCCGATGAACCCGCCTGAGGGGTGGGCTGCGCCCTGATCGTCGGCGAAGGCTCGAGGCCACTGAAGGCGCCGACGCCTTCCAGCTGAACAGAGAAGGCCCTCAGCGGCTCCTTGCTTTCCCACGGGCGGTGATAGACCAAAGGCAGCGTGCCCTTGCCGGCTTCCACCATGGCAAAACGCATAATCTGCCTAACCGGCGAACCGATCAGGTCCGACTCGGGCTGAAAGGTCGAGCTGCCTAGTTGACGGATACCCCGGTCCGCTGTCACTTCGTCAATCTCCCACAGATAGCCGGTGGAGGGGTTGGCCTGCAGGCTGACAACCAAGACCTGACCTTCCACGAGCTCGATGTGGTGACCGGCGTCTTCCTCTGTGAGGACGATATCAGGGGGCTCTTGCGCTTCGCCAAGAGGTGGTGGGGCATCGAGGCTGTTGGGATGGTGGGTGAACCAATGTGGCAACAGCGGTTCGTCAGCCGCGGTGGCCTGTGCATCAGGCGCACGCACACCCGACACCAGTGCTGACAGCATCACCACTACAAAGATCCTTCTCACATGACTCCTCGCCGGTATCCTAACTCTGGCACAATTCTAACCTCATGATAACCGAAGCGTTGGGGGACGGTCAATGGTAGATTGGTACCATAGCCCTGTCCGATACAGATCTGGCGTGGTGTGACCAGACGGTCTCGGACAACGCCGCCAGGCCCGGCTCCAGCGGGAGGTGCCGGATCGACAAGACGTCGACTCACGGACCGGGTCGCCAGCGTGGCCATCGGGCTGGACAGGCCAGTATCAGCGTCGCGGGGAGAGATAATGTGCCTGTCCCTCGGCGTTGTACGAGCTTCGAACCAGCGGGCCACTCTCTACCCAGCGAAAGCCCATCTCGTAGCCTCGCTCCTCGAACATCACGAATTCCCTTGGCTTGTAGTACCGCACGATGGGTGCATGCTGCCGAGATGGCTGCAGGTATTGGCCGACGGTGAGGATATCGACGTCAACGCTCCGCAGTTCGCGCATCACCTCAAGAACCTCATCAGTGTGCTCTCCCAGTCCGACCATCAGCCCGCTCTTCGTGACAGCCCCTCGCCACAACGCTTTGGCGTTTCGAAGGACGTTCAGGGACCATTCGTAGCGGCACTGGGGTTGTATCGTTGCGAAGAGACGCGGTACCGTCTCGATATTGTGATTGAGGATCTCCGGCTGGGCTTCCATCACAGTCCGCAGCGGCTCAATCTCCCCGCGGAAATCGGGTATCAGGACTTCCACGCTACAGTCTGGTTTCAGCCCCCGGATGTGCCGGATGACGGCTGCGAACACGGAGGCGCCACCATCGGGTAGATCGTCTCGGTCTACCGAGGTAATCACGGCGTGTTTGAGGCCCATTGCCTGAACGGCCTGCGCAACCCGGTAGGCCTCGTCGGGATCGAGCGGCCCAGGTCGACCGGTTTGCACGTCACAGAAGCGGCAGTTGCGGGTGCAGGTATCGCCGAGAATCAGGAAAGTGGCAGTGCGGTTCGCCCAACACTCGCCGATGTTGGGACAGTGGGCCTCCTCGCAGACCGTGTGCAGTCCTTTGGCTCTCGCCAGCCGCTTGAGCCAGTGGTAGGACTCGCCGGCCGGCGCCCGCACTCGGATCCAAGGGGGACGTCGCTTGGGTTCCACGGCTACCCCGCCCGGCGCCTTCTCGGCGTCATTCAGATCTCTGCCCAGTCTATCTGTCTCTTTCTGAACGTCGCCAAGTGGGTGAAGCCAGCCGCCTTCGCCACATCGATAGCTACGTCCAGGTGTGACCCGACGGCGCCCGGGGAATGGGCGTCGGAACCAAGCGTCAGGATCTCACCGCCCAGTTCTCGGTACCAGCGCAGAATCTGAGATGAAGGGCTTGGATCCCCCTGCCCTAGGCGCAAGGGTGACGTGTTCAATTCGATACCCTTACCCCGCTCCACGAGGGAGCGGAGCGCGGTCCGAATAAGGTCGGCGTAGGGCCCCGGCCCGTCATAGGACCGACCGAAGATACGGGCGTCCCGTTTGACCAAGTCAAGGTGGGCCAACACATCGAAGTCGCCCTTCGCAGACAGGTCAGCAACCTGTTGAAGATAGGATTCATAGGCAACGCTCAGGGGCTGTTCGAAGTAGTCCTCAAGCCAGGCCGCCTGCATACCGCTGGCGTAGTGCGCCGAACCCAGCACGATATCGAAGTCGTCACAGGCTATCGCTGCCTCAGTTTCGGCGGGGAACAGGTGAGGCTCACCTACCTCCACCCCGGCCAGAACGGTCAATTGTCCCTCGTATCGTTGGCGGCACTGCCTGATGGCGGCCAGGTACGCCGCGGGCCGGTAGTACGCCGTTGAGCCGTCTAGCTTGAAGTCCAGGTGATCGGTGAAGGCGATTTCGTCAATGCCACGCTCAACGGCTGCCTGACAGGCAGCCGCCATCTTCGCCTCGCTGTCGTCGGAGAACTCCGTGTGCACGTGATAGTCTTGTTTGTAGCGCTTCATTGATGCGCAAGAAGTCTTTCTTGCTGCCAGACCTCCATCCGCAAACCCACGCTCATACTAGGCGCTATGTACAAACGCACTGAGCCTCCGTTGGTGTCCCGGCCGCAAAGAGTCGTCTCCCCGGCGCCGACGCTGAGGGGTACCACTCCCAACGGGGAGTCCACACCCGCAGAATCCAATTTCCTCAGCGAGCCGCTGGAGAGGGAGCAGTACCCGCACAAAGCTGCCATAGTATAACCAGAATCCCGGGTAAACGGAAGCCCCTTGAGGAACCGAGCCCTGTGTCTCAAGGTCCCTGCCAGGCTTTGACGCCTGATAGAAAGGGAGTATACTGGCTATGGACTAACGCGCCTACTGACTCTACCTCCCGTCGACGCGATCAGGCGCAACGCTGAATCAATGCCTTCCTCCGCCTGAGAGGCGGGAGGTCGTTCCGGACCTCCAAAGCCCGGCCCCTGCGTCGGTTGCACTAGGAACAGGAGCTCCATCTCGAGCCCCAGCTGTCCAAGCCCCTCTGATACTCATACTGAAGGCTGAGACATGACACTGGAATTCGTCGGGAGAGAGGCTGAGCTCTACCAACTCGAAGGTCATCTGACGGCCTCGATCGGCGGTCGAGGCCGCGTGGTCCTCGTAAGCGGTGAGGCTGGAATCGGCAAGACGTTCCTAGTCGACCGTTTCCTGACTCTAGCGGCACGGCGCTATCCTCAGGTCTCCATCGCCGCGGGACAGTGCTCTGAGCGACTCGGTCACGGCGAGCCATATCTCCCTTTGAGTGAAGCCCTGGGGATGCTCTTGTCCCGTGCCCAGGAGAAGTCGCCTCGCGAGAAGGTCCTCGCTATCGCGCTCGAGACAGCTCCGTCGTGGCTGGGGGCCGTGCCGGCGGTGGGCTCGGCCCTTGCTGCTTCATTTGAGACTGCCCAGGCGGTTCGGGACCAATTCGGCGGGAAGAAATCCCCAGTCACGGCGCCGGACCGGGAGCACGTGCTCCAGGAGTACACCGGTGTCCTCACCCGGCTGTCCCAGGAGAGCCCTATCGTGCTCTTCGTCGACGATCTCCAGTGGTGTGACGTCGCGTCCGTCGATCTCCTGGTGCATCTCTCGCGCCGTATCGGAGGCAGTCGAATCCTCATCGTGGGAACCTATCGCCCCTCTGACGTGGCCGTCGGTAGGGATGGTCGGCCGCACCCGCTTCAGAAGGCCACCCTCGACATGCAACGCTACAATGCCTGCCACGAGATAGCGCTAGACCGTCTCGGACGAGAGGAGTGTGCGGCGCTCATCTCCAGAGAGTTCCCCCACAACGACTTCCCACTCTCCTTGCTTGATCTCCTGTTTGAGCACACCGGGGGCAACGCGCTTTTCGTCACCGAGATATTGCGTCTCCTGAGAGAGGCAGGACTGGTGGAAGCGCAGGACGGGACCTGGCGCCTGGCTCGGCAGGTGGCGGATCTGCCGATTCCGCGCAGCGTGGAGAGCATCGTCGTCATGCGGATTGATCGCCTCGAGGCTGACCTGCGGCGGGCGCTGCGCTACGCCAGCGCCGAGGGCGAACGCTTCCTCTCCACGGTTCTAGCCCAGGTAGCGGAGGTGGACGAGCTTGCCCTGGAGGAGAGACTGGCCGTAGTTGAGCGGGTTCACCGGCTCATCAGCTCCAGAGGTGAGCTGGAGATCGGTTGGGAGCTCGCGACCGTCTACCACTTCACTCACATACTCTTCCAGGATGAGTTGTACGGACGCCTGCAGCCAAAGGAACGCGCCCTGGTTCATCGACGTACTGGATTGGCGCTAGAGGAGTTGTACGGCGACAAGGCGGGTCAGATCGCCTCTGAGTTGGCGCTCCATTTCGATGAAGGTCGAGCCTATGAGAAGGCCCTCAAGTACTCGCTTCTGGCCGCTCAAGCTGCCAAGCGGCTGTTCGCCGCAAAGGAGGCGATCGATCATTATGAGCGCGCGCAGCGACTGCTCGCGCGCTTGGGCGGAGGCGAGCTAGAGCAGCAGCTGGCAGTCGAGGAAGGACTGGGCGACATGCGTGCCGTGCTGGGCCAACACGAGGAAGCCCTTGGTCACTACGATCGAGCTCGTGAGCTACTGGTGGTCGCCCCTGCTGAATCAGATCGTGTAGCAGGTATCTGTCGCAAGACGGCTATGCTCTACGAGCGAACGGGTGAGTATGACATCGCCTTCCAGTGGCTCGAGCGCGGTCTGGGCAGCGTGACGGACGACTCCGCGCTCGAGATAGCCCGAATCCGCTTGGCTGGCGCCGGCATCTACTCGCGCCAGGGGAAGCACCGGCGGGCGCTTGACTGGTGTAGGTCAGGGTTGGCGATAGCTCGGCAATCGAGCAATGCGCGAGTTATGGCCCACGCCACATACCTGCTAGGGACCATCCACGGGCATCTAGGACGTGGTGAAGAAGAGATCGCATGTGCCCGAGAGAGCCTTGCCATCTACGAGGAGTTGGGCGACCCTGCCGGGCAGATGAAGGCACTCAACAATCTCGGCGTCGCGCAGATGGAGGGGGGGGACTGGCACCAAGCCATCGATAGCTATAGACGCGGCATTGCGCTTGCAGACAGGATCGGCGACGTCAACAACGCTGCCATTCTCACGCACAATCTTGGCAATATCCTCTTGGAACAGGGCAGCTTAGGCGCGGCGGTCCGTGCCTACGAGAGAAGCTTGGGCATCTGGGAAGCCATAGGCTTCCCCTTTGGCGTGGCGGCATCTTGGTCAGGCCTTGGAAACGTGTACGACGAGTGCGGGGAGTGGGAGAGGGCTCTCGACTACCTGGATCGTAGCGAGCGGAAGTTCAAGGAGATTCAGTCGGACCTGTTCCTGCCTGAGGTCTACCGTCGCCAGGCGCTGGTCCACCTGAACACGGGCCGCCTGGAGCAAGCGCGCCAACTCATCGAACGCTCCGTGGCGCTCGCTGCTGAGCTGGAAATGGCGCTGGAGAGGGGGATCAGCCTGCGCGTCAGTGGGCAGATCAGCCTAGCTCACGGAATGTGTGAGGCGGCGGAGGCAGCGCTTCGCGAGAGTCTGGACATCCTCCGTGAGCAGGGGAATCGGTATCAGATGGCAGAGACCCTCTATCAGTTGGGCTGCGTATACCGCTCCGAGATCGGCGGCGAGGACTGGGCTGGCGGGAAAGAAGCCCGTGCAACCAAGGCGCAACTAGTCCTCCGCAAGGCAAGGGACATCTTCAAGCGGCTTGGGGCCAGGCGAGCCCTGGCCAGAGTCGAGGAGGCGATCCATGAAGGGGGTTGAGGACCGTGCCTGGTGGCGTCTGTTCGTTGCGCTGATCGGTGCCCTTGGTCTGATTCTGGCTGTGCAGTGGGCCATCGGGAACCGGGGCGGTGGTGTCGCCGCGTCGCCCAACCGAAGCTGGGGAAGGCGACTGCCCAGTAGGGCTGCGCGGGAACCGGTCGGGGCCCCGAGCGCCCAAGTGACCGAACTCCACGTGTGCCCGAGCGGGTGTGCTTACGCCTCGATTCAGGAGGCCGTGGACGACGCCACCGGCGGCGACGTCATCAAGGTCGCCTCGGGCCTCTATTCCGGAGTCAGTAGCCGGCCGATTCCCCCCGGATACGCCCTGGGGGAGAGTTGGGAACCGAGCGATATGAACGCCATCACTCAAGTGGTCTATATCAGCAAAAGCCTCAACGTGCGGGGAGGCTACTCTCCCCCGAACTGGGACGATTCGGCTCCGGGCGAGAACCTCACCACCCTCGATGCCCAGGGGCTGGGGCGTGTGCTGGTCATCGTTGGTGACGTCAAGGCTACCGTCGAGGGCTTGCGGTTTACCGGAGGCGATGCCGAGGGACTGCGCGGTCACCCTTGGGCCACGGGGACCAGCGCTGGCGGTGGCCTCTACGTCCTGAGTGGCACGGCCACCATAAGCGAGTGCTGGATAGGCGGCAACACCGCCGACTTCGGCGGCGGTGTCTTTCTCGACCACGCCGACATCACCTTTGCGGGGAACGAGGTGACTCTCAACGCCGGTCATTGGGGCGGCGGCTTGTACGCCCACTACAGCTATGTCATCATTCATAAGAACACCTTCACCGGAAACAGCGTCGCCGGTGTGACGCCTGGCATGGACATCTTCCCCAATCGGGGCGGCGCGCTTGAGATCACCGAGGGCAGCGGGGCCGAGATTGCGGGTAACCTGATCACATCAAATGACTCCGAGGACTGTGGTGGTGGGTTGGCACTAGGCGGCGATGGGGTCATAGAGGCCTATGACAACGACATCTCGACCAACACCGCCTTCACCGGTGGCGGTGTCTGCCTGCTCGAGACTGCGGCCACCCTTTCCGGCAACACCCTCTACAGCAACATCGCCTCTGGTCACGGTGGCGGGGTGTACGAGCTGAACAGCGCAGCCACCATCATCAGCAACACCATATCAGGCAACACGGCTGGTGCTGACGGAGGGGGGCTGTATCTCAACCGGGAGTGGGGCAGCAAGAGCCCCACCGTGACGGGAAACCTTATCTCGCATAACTCGGCTCGAGACGGCGGTGGGCTGTGCGGTGATTTCGGGGGCGGGGAGACGTTGATCAACGGCAACACCTTCAGGGGCAACACGGCCAGCCAGTCGGGAGGCGGTCTAAGTCTGCAATTCAGCGAAGCCATTTTGGACGGGAACACCATCATCTCCAATACCGCGACCAACGATGGCGGGGGTGTGGCCGTGTTCGCGAACGGTCCGCGCCTGCTCAACAACGTCATCGCCCAGAACCAGGCTGGAGGGAGGGGAGAGGATCTGTTCGTGGAGGGTGCGTCTCCCGAGCTCCTTCACACAACCGTTGCTTGTAGCAGCGGCGGCAGTGGGATATACATTTCGGAACACCCGTTCACCGGGGCAAGCACCGTCGCCCTCACGAACACCATCGTGGCCAACCACGACCATGGCGTCTACGTCAGTGGTGGCAACACTCTGGCGATGGACGGTGTGTTGTGGTGGAACAACGCCGTCACCGTGTCGCACGACTCCTCGGCTATGGTTGTGGTGCGGAACCAGCGCTCGGGCGATCCTGCATTCGTCGATTCAGCAGCAGGAGACTACCATATCGGCAGCGCCTCTAACGCCCTGGACGTCTGCGTCGCCTCGAGTGTAGATCACGACATGGATAGCCAGGTGCGCCCCATGGGTTGGGCCGCAGACCTGGGCGCCGACGAGTACCCCGGTCCACACCTGGTCCTGGACAAGCAGGCCTCTCTGCCAGCCGTCAACCAAGGTCAGGAGATCTCCTACACCGTGGTCATCACCAACGACGGCGAGGCCGACGCCACAGGCACCATCCTCACCGATACATTGGACACCTGGCAGAGAGTCAGCTCGGTGCCGGGCAGTTGCACCGTCAGTGACGCGGGATGGGGGAGCGTGGTCGTCTGTGGGACCTACTCGCTCTCCAAAGGTGCGGGAATTGAACTCGGTCTCACCGCCGAGGTATTGTCCACCGCGGGGGTGGGGCAGGCGATGACGAACACCGCCCGGCTGTCGGCAGACGAGACGTTCGGCAGGACAGCCCAGCTCACCATCTTTGCTCAGGATTGCCACGCCCGCGTGAACGACGATCCCACGGCCTACACCACGGTGCAGGAAGCCGTCGACGCGGCCGGCAAGGGCGACACCGTCAAAGTTGCTGGAAATTGCCTCGGCGTCTACGAGCGGGCTGGACGGCCCCAACAGGTTGCCGTGGACAAAGACCTGTCGATTCAAGGGGGCTACACCACCACCAACTGGACCACGGTCGATCTTGAGGCCAATCCGACGACACTCGACGCCAGGGGACTGGGGCGTGTCTTCTATGTCTCCTCGGGGGCCTTGGCCACCCTGAGCGGACTGCGCATCATCGGCGGTAGCACAGAACCAGTTTTCGGGGCGGGTGGGACCGAGGGGATCGACGACGCTGGTGGTGGTATCTGCGGGACAGAATCCACCTTGGTGCTGCGGGATAGCATCCTGCAGGGTAACCTTGCACGCTATGGGGGTGGACTGTGCTTGCGGCTGAGCGACGCGGTCCTCAGCGGTAACACCATCACCAGCAACACCGCAACCTCGGGCGGCGGTGGTATGTATCTCATGGGTAGTGATGCCACAGTCACTGCTACCGCCATCTCCAACAACACGGGTGGCGGGCTGCAGATGGCTGGCACGGACGGTACGGTTCTCTCGGGCAACACCATCGTCCATAACCGTGGCAACGGCGTGGGCATGGCTGGTAGCGACGCTGCGCTCAGTGACAACGTCGTGAGCAACAACGACGACGCCGGACTGGAGATGTATCGGAGCAGCCCGACGATAATCAACAACGTGATTGCCGACAATCAGAGTGACGACGAAGGTGCTGGCGTTCGGGTAGTAGCCTCGAGCCCGAGTCTGATACACAGCACCATCGCACGCAATGGTCGGAACGGCGCCAGTGGCATCTACGTGACCGAGTATGGGGATTGGAGCAACGTCGTCCTGACCAACACCATCTTGGTGGGTCACGCCGTCGGTATCAGCGTGGCCGGTGGCAACACGGTCACAGTCAACGGAATCCTGTGGCACAATACGCCGGTCACCGTCTCGAGCGCTCCTACAGCGGTAGTCGGTGTATTGCACCAGTTCACTGGAGATCCCGCTTTCGCATCCGACGGATACCACGTCGGCTCTGGCTCGGCCGCTGTGAATCGCGGAGTCGATGCTGGCCTATCGACCGATATCGACGGCGAAAGCCGGCCCTACGGTTCGAGCCCCGACCTGGGCGCGGACGAGCGGTCGAGTGCCATTCTCGTCACCAACGCCAATGACAGCGGCCCGGGCTCCCTGCGACAGGCGATGGAAGAGGCCATCAGTGGCGATACGGTTGCGTTCGACCTGGCTGCCTTCCCTCCGTCGAGTCCCGCGACCATCACCCTCGCCAGCCCGCTCCCCGACATCACCCAGGGGAACCTGACCATCGACGCCAGCGGCGCTGGGGTGATCCTGGACGGCAGTGGTGTTGGAGAGTTGGGCACTGGCCTGCAAGTCGCATCCAGCGGAAATGTAATTCAGGGGCTGCAGATTCTGAACTTCCCCAGCAACGGCGTCTACATCGGCTTCGCGGCCAGTAACAACCTTATCGGCGGAGCTACAGCGGAGGAGCGCAACGTCATCAGCGGCAACGGCTGGAACGGCGTGAAGATCACCGGGAGCGGATCCCATCACAACACCGTCAGTGGCAACTACATCGGTACCGATGCCAGCGGCACGAAAGCCCTACCCAACGGTCAGCAGGGTGTCTATATCACGAGTGGAGCCACCTATTGCACCGTGGGTGGGGACACGCCAGGGGAGCGGAACCTCATTAGCGGCAATGGCGACCTCGGAGTTCTAATCGAGGCCTCCGGCACCATGAGCAATACGGTCTTGGGCAACTACATCGGCACCGATGTGAGCGGCTCCTTCGCCATAGGGAACGCCCACGGAGGGGTCGCCATGTCCTCGGGCGCCACCAATAACCTCATCGGCGGTGACGTTCCCGGAGACCGCAACCTAATCAGCGGCAACGGTCACCACGGTGTATTCATCAAGAGCTCGACAAGCAACACCGCTAGTGGGAACTACATAGGCGTTGACGTCACTGGCTCCTCCGCCCTGCCCAACGGGACCGGGGTTACCATCCAGGGTGAAGCCAGCTACAATACCGTGGGCGGCGACACGCCCGGCGAACGTAACATCATCAGCGGCAACGACGGCAAGGGTATCCAGATAGACAGCGCGGACGCGATAAGCAATACCGTCGTGGGCAACTTCATCGGCACCGACGTGAGCGGAACCCACGCCATAGGCAACTCCGGCAACGGGGTCTTTCTCTACCTAGGCGCACGGTACAACGTCATCGGCGGTACCACCTCCGGAGAGGGGAACCTGATCAGTGGCAACGGCGAAAATGGTGTCGGTATCAGCTACAGCGGCACGATGAGCAACACCGTCATCGGCAACTTCATCGGCACCGACGTCACCGGCGATAGCCCAATCCCCAATGCGCTTGCGGGCGTCGAGATCGACAATTCCGCCAGCTACAACCTCATCGGCGGCAGCACACCAGGTGAGAGAAATGTCATCAGCGGGAACGGCGAGAACGGTGTCGCCATCTACGGACCTGGCACGACCCGCAACACAGTGAGCGGAAACTACATCGGGACCAATCCGGCCGGCGCCGCGGGCCTGGGTAACGTGAAGAACGGAGTCTGGATTGCCGAGGGGGCCGACTGCAATCTCGTCGGCGGCGACTGGGCCGGAGCGCGGAACCTCATCAGCGGCAACTACTGGGACGGCATCAACATCTACGGGTCTGGCGCATCGAGCAACACCATCGCGGGCAACTACATTGGCACCGACGTCAGTGGCAGCGCTGACCTGTCCAACGACGGCAACGGTATCTTTGTCGGAGGCGGCGCCAGCTACAACATCATCGGCGGCGACTGGGCCGGTGAGCGCAACATCATTAGCGGCAACGGCAGCAGCGGCATCCACGCGACAGGCTCCGATACCAGGAACAACATCGTCAGCGGCAACTACATCGGCTTGAATGCCAGCGGCGACGCGGCGCTGCCCAACGGGCAGAAAGGCGTGAGGATCACAGACGGATCCGGCGGCAATCTCATCGGCGGCGACGGCGCTGGCGAGCGGAATGTCATCAGTGGCAACGACAGCACCGGAATCGTCATCGATGGCGCGCTGAGCAACACCGTAAGCGCCAACTACATCGGGACGAACGCTGCTGGAACGGCGAGTATCGGCAACGGAGGTATTGGCGTCGAGATGGCATGGGGTGCCCAGCACAATGTCATCGGGGGCTCAACGCCTGGTACGCGCAATCTCATCAGCGGGAACGAGGACAATGGCATCTGGATCGGTGACAGCGGCACCTCGCACAACACCGTCAGTGGCAACTACATCGGCACCGATGCCACCGGCACGAGCGCTATCGCGAACGGGTGGGCCGGCGTGCACATCGCCCACGGTGCTGCGAACAACACCATCGGAGGAGGTGGCGCGTCACCGGAGGGGGACTGCGACCCCCAGTGTAACCTCATCAGTGGCAATACGTGGAACGGGGTGTTCATTGGCGACAGTGGCACCATCAGCAATGACCTGAGTGGCAACCACATCGGCACAAACGTCAGTGGGACGGCCGCCATCCCTAATGGGGGGGACGGCGTCTCAATCGGTGACGGGGCCAGCGACAACATCATCGGACCCAGTAACACCATCGCGCACAACGACGGGTATGGCGTTCGCGTCTACACGTGGCAGACGCTGCGCAACACCATCACCCAGAACCACATCCACGACAACGACGGAGAGGGCATTGGACTGGAGGATGGTGGCAACGCGGGCCTCGCCGCGCCGAAGATCACCAGCGTGAGCGAGGATACCATTAGCGGCACGGCTTGTGCGGGCTGCACCGTCGAGGTCTTCTCGGATGAGGAAGCCCAGGGGCGCGTCTACGAGGGCACCACCGTCGCCAGCGGACAAGGCCTCTGGTCACTCCATGTGGGACAGCCTGCCACGGGGCCTCGGTTGACCGCCACTGCGACCGACGTGGACGGGAACACGTCAGAGTTCTCCTCCCCCTGGGCGCTCGAGCTACTGGTGACCAAGGACGCCTCGACCCTCCTCGTCGCTCCCGACCAGACCGTCGCGTATACCATTGTGATCACCAACGGCAGGATGGCGGATCTGACTGGGGTCGTGGTGACCGACACGCTCGATGCCTTGCTCAAGGCCGCGACCGTCTCACCGGCGGCGACCTGCACCATTGAGGACGCCGACTACGGCGGGGACGTTGTCTGCCATCTGGGGACGCTGTCTCCTGGCGCTAGGTTCTCGGCCACGCTCATGGCCATAGTCTCCTCCGAGCTTCCGGCGGGCGAGGGGATCGTCAACCAGGTCACGGTGGCAGCCAACGAGGCGACCCAGACCGCTCGAGCCAGCGTCGTCTCGCCCGCCGGGCTCGTCTATCCTCTGGGCAGCGAGCCAGAGACGCTCGACATCAACAGGGCGGGCGACGGCATCGTCGTGGCGCAGCTGATGGAGGGGCTCTACCGCTACGGCAGCGACGGCGATGTCGAACCAGCAGGCGCCACCGGCCACACCGTCTCATCGGACGGCCTGGTCTACACGCTGACACTCCGCAGCGAGGCGGCGTGGTCGGACGGACAGGCCGTCACGGCCCAGCACTACGCCGACAGCGTCCTCCGCACCCTCGACCCCGGCACAGGAGCGGACTACCCCGCGTGGCTGCTGTACCCCATCGCGGGTGCGGAGCTCTTCAACAGCGGGGTGACGACCGATCCCACCACGGTTGGGGTGACTGCAGTGGGGTCACATACGCTGAGGTTTGCACTCGAGGAACCGACCGCCCACTTCCCGGCGACCCTGGCCACGTTCGCCAGCTACCCGGTCCGGCTCGATTTGATCAGCAGTGACCCGCAGTGGG
>JASFVG010000071.1:0-13830 GCA_050049955.1 Anaerolineae bacterium
CCGGAAGGCCATGTCTCACGTCTGATCGAGCACCATGTCCGGAACGCGCTAGACGCCACGCTGACGCTTATGTGGGCAACACCGGAGCAGGTTGCGGCAAGCGCCCTCGTCGTCCTGGAGAACGTCCTCGTCTCCAGTGTGGTGGAGAAGCCCTCCCTTGCGACGGTTCGAGTGCACAGCACTCCGCAAGGCGCGCTCTGTGCCCCCGCGCTGTACGCGCTCTCGCGACAGGTGCTCGACCACGTCTCACACGTGGCACCGTCAGCTCGGGGCGAATACGAGTTCCCAGACGCGCTAAATGGGCTCATAGCCGCTGGGGGCCTGGTTGGGGGCCAGTTAGTCGAGGAGAGGCTGACGCTCACTGACCAGCATGACTTGCTGGTCATCAACCGGCGATTCCTGCGACGCAATCGCGCTTGTGCCACAATCGCGACCGACATACCCAGCAACGTGACCGTGACACCACCCGTTCGGATTGAGATGGGTGCCAGCGTCGACAGGGGCTGCAAGATTGGCCCGGAGGTGTACCTAGAGGCAGGCTGTAGGGTTCAGTCGGGCGCCGTCGTCCGCAGGGCTGTCGTTCTCAAAGGTGCAGCGGTGGCAGCGGGCCAAATCGTCGAGGAAGTGATCGTGGCATAACGCGCGAATGACGCAAAGAAGAGCCCCAGGGGGTGCGCGTCCCTAGGGTCAAGGAAGCCAAGCTGGCAGAGTTCGGATCGCCCCGGCGACTACATGTCGGGCACTGTACGCCTTAGGATCTCGTATTCGGCCAGGGCCATGCCTGCACCCAGTGCCACGCACGCCATAGGAGCATCAGCCACGTAGGACGGCACACCAGTTTCCCGCGAGATCAGCTCATCGATCCCGCGCAACAGAGAACCACCGCCAATCAGCACCATACCGCGGTCGATGATGTCCGACGAGAGCTCTGGCGGCGTCTGCTCCAGCATCGCCTTGACCATCGTGATGACAGCCGACAGGGGTTCGGACAGTGCCTCGGCGACCTCCTCCGAGGTGATGGTAATGCGATGGGGTAGACCGGCCACCTGGTCTCTCCCTTGTACATCGATGGTCTTGTCTTCCTCGAGCGGAAGCGCGGCGCCAATCTGTATCTTGACCTTCTCCGCCGTCATCTCACCGATCAGTAGATTGTACTTCCGGCGAATGTAAGCCATGATGGCCTCATTCATCCGTACCCCGCCGATGCGAACCGAGTTCGCTCGCACGATGCCGTTCAGTGAGATGACAGCCGCCTGACTGGTTCCGCCCCCCATGTTGACAACCATGCTGCCGGCAGGTGTATCGACTGGCAGGCCGGCGCCAAGAGCCCCGGCCAGTGGCTCTGGAATTAGGTAGGCGTCGCCTGCGCCAGCGTCCAGAGCGGCCTCACGGACGGCACGCCGCTCAACGCTCGTCACGCCATAGGGCACGCTGACCATGACTTTGGGCTTGAAGAGGCTTACGCGTCCGGATGCTTTGTGGATGAAGTACTGAAGCATGCGGTGCGTGACCCGGTAGTCAGCGATGACCCCGTCGCGCATGGGCCGCAGGACCTCGATGGACTCGGGCGCCCGTCCCATCATCGAGCTGGCCTCCGCCCCCACCGCCATGATCTTGTATTCGTCAGGCGAGATCGCGACGATCGAGGGCTCTTGTAGAACGATTCCCCGACCAGCGACGTGCACCAGCACGTTCACTGTCCCGAGGTCAATGCCGAGCCGCTTCTGAAGCATACGCCCTTCCTGGCTCTACTCGCTCTGCCTGATCTGGGGACGTCTGCGACCTCTGCGCCGCCGCTCCCTCGCCAGCTTGAGTCGTACATTGGAGCGACGGAGCGCCAGCTCGGTCAGTCGCCTCTCCTCGGGGGGCGGCGACTTCTTGAGCAGCTCCATCGCCCGCTGGCGAGCCGCTTCTGCCCGCTCCTCGTCGATCTCCTCGATCCGCTCAGCTACATCGGCCAGGACGATCACCTCGTCCGGGAGCACGTGCATGAACCCACCGTGCACCGCAAAGACGTACTCCTCGTCCCCCTCCCGCGTGATCAGCTCACCAACAGCCAACTGGGTGATCAGCGGGGCGTGACTGGGAAGGATTCCCAGCTGCCCATTGACGCCCGGCGCCAACACGATGTCCACGTCCCCACTGAATAGCTCCTCGTGCTGGGACACCACTTTCAGTCGTAGGGTCGCCACGGGTCCTCCAGTCCTCAGGCCGTCTTCATGTCCAGATCCTTCTGCACGGCCTCGTCGATAGTCCCGACCATGTAGAAGGCATCCTCTGCCAGATCATCGTGCTTGCCTTCGAGGATCTCGCGATACCCGCGGACTGTCTCCTCTATCGAAACGTAGCGCCCTGGCCGCCCTGTGAACCGCTCAGCCACAAACATGGGTTGGGAGCAGAACTTCTCGATGCGGCGGGCGCGGGCGACCGTCTGTTTGTCCTCCTCAGACAGTTCCTCGATGCCCAAGATAGCGATGATGTCCTGGAGGTCCTGGTAGCGCTGAAGGACCTGCTGGACATCCCGGGCCGTGTTGTAGTGATCCTCTCCCACGATGCGCGGATCGAGGATGCGAGACGCCGATGTCAACGGGTCGACGGCGGGATAGATACCCTTCTCGACGATCGCGCGCTCCAACACGACAGTGGCGTCCAGATGGGCAAAGGTCGTCACAGGACCCGGGTCAGAGTAGTCATCGGCAGGCACGTAGACCGCCTGCATCGACGTGATCGACCCGCTCTTTGTGCTGGTGATGCGTTCCTGTAGCTCGCCCATGTCAGTGCCCAAGGTGGGCTGATAGCCGACTGCGCTGGGCATACGTCCCAAGAGGGCCGAAACCTCCATCCCGGCCATCACGAAGCGGTAGATGTTGTCGATGAACAGGAGGACATCCTTCCCCTGGTCGCGGAAGTACTCGGAAAGCGTCACGCCCGTTAGTCCCACGCGGAACCGCACGCCAGGTGGCTCGTTCATCTGCCCGAAGACCATCGCTGCCTGATCGAGGACGCCCATCTCGCCCAGAGTCCTGTAGAACTCTGTACCCTCACGGGTCCGCTCACCAACTCCCGCGAAGACGGAAACCCCCTCGTGGTATTCGGCCATAGTGAACATCAACTCAGTCACGATGATCGTCTTGCCGACGCCGGCGCCGCCGAAGACGCCGGTCTTGCCCCCTCGGGTGAAAGGCGCCACCAGATCAATCACCTTCATGCCGGTCTCATGGAACTCACTCCGAGTTGACTGATCCTCGAATGAGGGTGCGGGCCGGTGAATCGGGTACCTATCCGTCGCTTCGACTGGACCCTTGCCGTCGATCGGCTCGCCCAGCACGTTGAAAACGCGTCCCAGCGTGGGCTCGCCGACTGGAACGGTAATCGGCTGCCCTGTGTTGATCACCGGCATCCCGCGCTCCAGCCCATCCGTGGCATCCATAGCCACACAGCGAACCCAGTTGTCTGGCAGCTGCTGCTCGACCTCCAACACCAGCCGCTCACCTTCGTCACCGTCACGTGGAACCTCAAGGGCGCTGTAGAGCGCGGGCAGATGCTCCGGCGGGAAGGCGACGTCTACTACGGCACCCTTGATCTGTACGATTTCACCTGTTAGCTTCACGTTCACGTTGTCTTCTCCCAATCGGCTTGACACAAAATGTGAGCGTCAGGCCAGCCAACGCAGCGGGCGTTGCCGCGCCACACGTCACGACATGTCGCTGATGGACATTAGGCGGTCGCAGAGGCCCGCTCTTGCTCCAGTGCTTCCGACCCTCCGGCGATGTCGAGGATTTCCCGAGTAATGGATCTCTGTCTGGCCTTGTTGTAGTCGAGCGTCAGATCCCGCTCCAACTCTTCCGCGTTCTCCGTCGCGTTCCTCATCGCCACCATACGAGCAGCGTGCTCGCTGGCCTGCCCCTCTAAGACGGCCTGGTAGAGCTGGAGCTCAATGAACCGAGGCAGAATCTCGTCTAGGATCGCGTGGACATCGGGCTCGTAGATGTACTCGGTAATCTGCGCGGGATGCAGATCCAGGACGCACGCCATCGGCGACTGCTCCCCTACCTGAGGCTGGCAGAGCGGAAGCAGGGGCTGTATGGCCGGATTCTGTGTCAGAAGATTGACGAAGTCTGTGTACGCGAGGTATATCTCGCTCACATGGCCGGCGAGGAACTCGTCGGTTGCCGCAAGTGCTATCGGGGATACCTCTGCAAGAGAGGGTACGTCAGAGAAGTTTGGAAACTCAGCCACGACGTCCTTCCCCAAGCGCCACATCAGATCCCTGCCCTTCTCTCCTACGGTGATGTAGCGAATTGGAACGGCGACACTGCCAGCGAATTCGAGCGTGGTCTGCATGATGCTGTGGTTGTATGCCCCACACAGACCGCGGTCAGCCGTGATGAGGACGATCAGTGCGGCATCCGCCTCGACATCTCGGGCCAACAGAGGGTGAAGGCTGGGGTCGGCCGTGCCTCCGAGGTTAACGATGACCTCCCAGGCTGCGCGCGCATACGCCCTTGTTCCCAGGACAGCATCCTGGGCTTTGCGCACCTTCGACGCGGACACCGCCTGCAGTGCGTTGGTGACCTGCCCCATGTTGCTGACGCTCTGGATGCGCCTCTTAATCTCGCGTGCCGTCGCCACCGCCTAGTCTCCCCACCTATCCTTCCAGCGCAAGCCCATACTCAGCGTTGAACCCCTCTAGCACCCGCTTCAGTGAATCCTCGGTCTCGTCCGTCAGCTCCCTGCTGGTAGAGATCTCGTGGATCAGATCCGGTCGTTTTGCGCGCACGAACGAAAGGAGGTTCTCCTCGTACTTGCGCATCTCGTCAACGGGGACCGCCGAGGGATACCCATGGGTGCCCGCGTATATGATGATCACCTGTTCCGCCAGCGGCATGGGCTCGTACTGCGGCTGCTTCAGGATCTCCGTGAGCCGACTACCTCGCTCTAGCCGCCGCTGGGTCGCCGGGTCGAGCTCGGACCCAAACTGGGCAAAGGCCGCCAGTTCTCGGAACTGTGCCATGTCCAAACGCAACTGCCCGGCTACCTGCTTCATAGCCTTCGACTGCGCGTCGCCGCCCACACGTGACACAGAGATGCCGACGTTGATGGCCGGCCGAATGCCGGTGTTGAAGAGATCGGTCTCCAGATAGATCTGACCGTCGGTGATGGAGACGATGTTGGTCGGGATATAGGTCGCCAGGTCCCCCAACTGCGTCTCGACGACCGGTAGCGCAGTCAGACTTCCGCCGCCCAGGCTGTCGTCAAGCCGTGCCGCGCGCTCTAGCAGTCGCGAGTGAAGGTAGAAGATGTCGCCCGGAAACGCCTCTCGGCCTGGAGGGCGGCGGAGCAGCAGGCTGATCTGTCGATAGGCCCATGCATGCTTCGTCAGATCATCGTACACGATCAGGGCGTCGCGCCCCTGCTCCATGAAGTGCTCGCCCATCGCGCAACCGGCGTAGGGGGCGATGTACTGCATTGTGGCTGGTTCGGAGGCGGTGGCGGCGACAATGATGGTGTTCGGCAAGGCACCGTAGCGCTCGATCGTCGCGACGACTTGTGCCACCTGAGACCGCTTCTGACCAATGGCTACGTAGATGCAGATCAGGTCCTTGTCACGCTGGTTGATGATCGTGTCCAACGCTATCGCCGTCTTGCCAGTCTGACGGTCGCCGATGATCAGCTCACGCTGGCCCCGCCCGATGGGAGTCATAGCGTCGATCGCTTTGATGCCCGTCTGGACCGGAGTATCCACGTTCTGCCGCTTGATGACGCCCGGAGCAATACGCTCCACAGGGCGCCTTCGTTCCATTATGATCTCGCCCTTCCCGTCGACTGGACGTCCCAGGGCGTCGACCACGCGACCGAGAAACCCGTCGCCCACGGGTACCGAGACGATCTGCCCGAGGCTGCGAACGGTCTCTCCCTCCTCGATGTCAGTGTAGTCACCCATGATGATGATGCCTACACTGTCGGCATCCAGGTTGAAGGCGATGCCAAGCACCCCGTTCTCAAACTCAACCAGCTCGTTAAGCTTAACGCTGGCGAGGCCCGAGGCGCGAGCGATTCCATCACCCACCTCAAAGACCGTGCCGACGTCCATCGCTTCAATCGAGGGTTCGAAGCCCTCCACCTGCTCGCGCATGGCAAGCATGAGATCGCGAAGCGTTTCTCGAGTCACACTCTCAGCCATTGAACCCCTCTGTAGTTTGTAGTTTCCTGCCGGGAATGGAACCAGAGGATGATACACGATATCCAGGGAATTGTCCAGCGCCTTAAGGCCGTCAGCCTTGGGACGGGCCGCTCATACCCCGTGATTGACGGTAGTGCTAGTTGTGCTATACTTAGGCGCGATTTCGGCACGGACACCTAGCCCCCATATCCACCAAAGGAGAGGGATTCTATGGTTGGCGAAGATCTATTGGACATCCTGCGTTGTCCCCACTGCGTAAGCGGCGAAACGCGCAAACCCGGTGAGGATCCCGGGCGCCTGGAACTGGTCCACGACTGCTGGCTCGTTTGCCAGGAGGCTGACTGTGGGCGCAAGTACCCCATCCGCGACGACATTCCGGTCATGCTCATCGAGGAGGGGGAGAAGTGGATCGAGACCAGCGTTGCAGATCTTCCCGTCCCACCCCCGGCCGAGTAGCTTGATGTACAAGTGGTTCGTGACCGCTCTGGCCGCGTTCTCGGTTCTGTTCCTGGTTGCCGGGATGATAGCTCTGATCCTGCCAGAGGACTATGAAGGCCAGGAAGTCTATCGCATCGACAGGATGCACGCCGTAAGAATCCTCGATGTGCTGGGCGGGCTGCTGCTGATGATAGGCTGCACAGTAGCCTGGAGCGCCGGGCTCGTGTGGCAGCGACGGATGCGTGACTCCTAGGCAACCCGGCTCCTACGTTCTGATCATGCGATTGCCCCAGCCCACTCTCCTCAACGTGGGCAGACTGGGCAAGTTCGAGTTCCCCGCCGGATGGTATGTGTATGCCGGAAGCGCCCTCGGCCCGGGCGGGCTAGCCGCCCGAATCGGACGGCACCGCGAGACGTCGAAGACACCCCATTGGCACATTGACCGCCTGCGCGACAAGGCTGAACTAACCGGCGTCTGGTACTCAGTCGGTTCCCGTAGGCACGAATGCGTCTGGGCCCGAGCACTCTCTATCCTTCCGGGCGCCCACGAGGTCGCTCCCGGATTCGGCGCTTCCGACTGCCGTTGCTCGACCCACCTGATCCATCTTCCGGAGCGGCCGGATCGATCCCTGTTCGAGAGGTGGGTTGGTCAGCCGATTCAACAGGACGTGACTGGTGTCTGACTCGCTGCAGGCTTTTCTCGATGCCGTGGCCGAGGGCGATGACGCGCAGACTGAGGCGATGGCCTTGGCCCTCAGCGGGCGCGGAGACGAAGCCATCCAGGTTCTGTGCGACGCCCTGGCAGACCCCGATCCTGACCTGCGTTGGTGGGCAGTTCGTGCTCTGGCTGCCATTCGGACCGAGGCAGCCGCACAGCTGCTCATCCTGGCGTTGGAGGACGACGTGGCAGACGTTCGTGCCTGCGCTGTGCTGGCGCTGTCGCAGCTCAGGGCTCCGGAAGCTGTCGACCCCTTGGCAGCACGTTTGGGCGACCCCTCAGCCTACGTTGGTCGACTGACGGCCGACGGATTGGCGGGGTTCGGACAGCCGGCGGTCGCCGCTTTGGTCCGTGCCCTCGAGGAGGGCGCGACGGCAGCGCGGGCAGGCGCCGCCCGCGCGCTCTGTGCCATCCAGGCCGAAGAGGCCATTCCAGCGCTGTACAAGGCCCTTGACGACCCAAGCGCCCTCGTGACCCACTACGCGGAAGAGGCACTGGAGAGGATGGGCGTGGGCACCGTTCTCTTTCGTCCCTGATTCTGCCTCCACCACTGCACTGTGGGAATTGAGCCGCTGAGTTGCCCTGCGGACCCGCGTCGCTTGTGGTGCTGGCGCATACCCTCAGGGGCACCTAACGGGCAGCGTCACAACGCCGTCCGGGTAGCCCGCAGCCGGCCACCTCTGTCCACTGGCTGGCTCCCAGACCCCCAAGCGCACTGTGTACGACCCGCTGGCCACGGCATCGAAACAACGCACGTCGCGGACCGTTTCTTGCGGCTCCCACAGCCAGAAGGGGAGCATCCCTAGCAGGGCCCGGCCGTCGGCCTGAGAGACCTTCACCCCGTCCGCCCGGAGCAGGTGTGCGAACACGCTCGCGTCTGTCCCGATTGTGGATCGGCTTCGCCAGCGTGTCCTGAGCGTGACCTGGCCTGACCTACCGCAACTCACGGAGCTCTCCAGGAGCTCGAGACGGTCGCCAAACAGGACATAGGGCCCGCCGGAGACGGTCTGGCCGTCTATGGCCCCGGCCTCAACCAGGCGGATGGCATTGGATTCATACCTGGTCAGATAGACCTTCTCCGCATGACGGGCGGCCTCCGCCATCTCAGTCCACCCTACGGTCTGGCCGAAGAGCCGGTATCTGTAGTTCACCGGCTGGTCCGTAGCCACAATGCCGAATGCCGCGGCCTCTGCGCGCCCCTGGAGGCCCGTATGCACGTATACCAGCCCGTCGGCCGAGACCCGCTGCGGCAGCGGTGTGATGCCCTCAAATCCGAGCGGATACTGCCGTTGAGTAGGTGTGATGCGGCTCGGGAGGTTGACGAGCAGCACGGAGTGCGACCGGCCTGCCTCTGCGGCGTCCCAGATGCTGGCGCCAGCCAATTGGTACAGCCCCATGCCTTGACGGATGAACGCCCCCGCCGGGACGAACACCAGACCGCTGGCAAGCCCAATGAGGACAATGCGTCGCCGGCCGTCCTCAACGCGGCCCAAGCCACTCAGGGCCGCAGTCCACACAAGTGACACGCCGGTCGCGGTCATGTAGAGAAACCGAGGGGCCAGGGCAAACCATTCTGCTTTCATCGACACTAGCGGCGGGATGGCAAACAGGCCAAACCACGCCAGCCCGAGCAAGGACGCCTCAAGGTTCCGCCCAACGGCACTCCACGTGAGCAGCGCAGCCGCTGGCAGGGCGACCACCCACAGGGCAAGCACTGGGCTCGCGGCCGTCGAGGCGACTATCACTTGCGCTATGGGCGCCACAGGGAAGACCAGACCCTGCACCGTGTAGGCGAGGTTGTGCCACAGATCGCCAGGGGTCAGTCCGAAGCTGACCACACCAGCTCCACGCATCGCGCGCCAGAACGTGAACGTGGCGACGACAAGCAGCGCAAACGCCCAGGGCCACCGCGCGGGCGTCCTCCAGCGACCGCTCAACCTCCCGATCAACTCAACCAAGAGCAAGAGCAAGGCAACAAGCAGGCCGCTCTCATACAAGAAGGGGGCCAGAGCAGCTAGCAGCAGCGACACACCGACTCCGCGCCAACCTCCGCCTCGCCGTGCCAGATCATAGGCGAGCACAGCGGCCGCTGCCATCGCGCTCACGAGGGGATTGTACACGGCGCCAGGCCAAGCGACTGCCTGCCGCGAGAAAGGAAAAGCGACGAACAGGGCTGAGGAAAGGCCGGCGGCGGCGACCCGCTCAGTCTCCGAGCTCCCAGGCCGCAGCCATTGGATGGCCAGCAATCCTGTGAGCCAGGCGGCGGCGGCGTGGGCGACAAGGTTGAGGAGGTGCAAGCCCCGCGGATGGAGCCCGCCCACCACAGCGCCCCATACACGCCAAAGCGAGTACCAGAGCGGTCGATAGTAGCCATAGGGACTGCGGCTGGTCCACAGGTCCCGCAGGCTCATCGACTCCAGCCACGGAATCTGAACCACGTCGTCCGAGAACAAGGGGAGCGTCAGGGCATCGCCGTACAACAGACCGCTCAGTAACAGTACGACGACGGCCGGGACAACGACCGGGCGCATCGACAGGTGGTGGTTGTGCTTCATCACGCGGCAGTCTACCACAAGCCACACCGCGTGCAAACAGTCGAGCGCCCGCAGCAGCAAAGACAGCCCGGATGTGTACGGCTTCCCTCACGGCCGGCAGCCAGGCCCCACTCAAGGTTTCTTGACACGGGGCACCAAGATGATATCATATGTACAGATGCCCAAGTCGGCCAGGCGGTCGCGCCCCATCGCGGGGCGAGGAAAGTCCGGGCTCCATAGGGCGTGGTGCTGGGTAATCCCAGGTCGGGGCGACCTGACGGAAAAGGGCCACAGAAAAGCAGACAGCCGCGGCCATCCATCCGGCGAGCAGTCGCCTGGATGAGGGCCACGGTGATGGTGAAAAGGTGGTGTAAGAGACCACCGGCGCTCGTGGTGACACGGGCGGCCAGGTAACCCCCACCAGGAGCAAGGCCAAGCAATGAGGGCGAGATCCGCGGTCCCTCCAACGGACCGCGGACGCGGGGTGACCCGTCCCGTTCGAGCCCTGGGTAGGCCGCTCGAGGTGATGGGCAACCATCATCCCAGACAGATGATCGCCGCCCCGGGTTGCGAAGGCGACCCAGGGAACAGAACCCGGCTTACCGGCCGACTTGGGCACAGGCGACACCGTGCTAGAGATCGGTCGCCTGTCCACCGAACTCCACCCCATGGTGACCACAATGAAGGCCACAATGCGAGATCGCGTGATTGGCGTCGACTTCAGTGGCGCAAAGGACGCTGGGAGACGGATCTGGGTCGCTCGTGGCACCGCCACCGGGGACACGCTACAGATTGAGTCCTGCCAACCGGCCCAGGATCTGCCGGGCTCCGGCAGGGCTCGCGCTGAGTCACTCAGGGCCCTTGGAGAGTTCATACTCGCGGAGAGCCGATCCGCGGTCGGACTCGACTTTCCGTTCAGCCTGCCCCGCGCACTCGTTGTCTATGATGATTGGGAGTGGTTTGTGTTGGGCTTCCCACGTGACTACCCGAGCCCGCAGGCTTTGCGCGCGATATGCCTCAACGCCGCCGAGGGTCGCGAGCTGAAACGGGTCACCGACAGACAGACCCAGACCCCCTTTTCGCCCTACAACATCCGTCTGTACCGGCAGACCTTCTACGGTATCCGGGACTTGCTTCGTCCACTGGTCATCACCGACCGAGCCCGCGTGCTGCCTATGCAGGAGCCGGCCGAGGACAAGCCCTGGCTGCTGGAGATCTGCCCGGCGTCGACGCTGAAGAGGGCAATGCTGTACGCTCCCTACAAGGGAAGAGAAGACTCGCATCGCTCCGCTCGAAACCGTGTGCTGGCAGCCCTCGAGCGAAGGGCGATCGCGATCCAAGATCCAGCGGTCCGGTCGGTCATTCTGGACGATGCTGGCGGTGATGCCCTGGACAGCGTGATCGCCGCCGTCGCCACTTTTCAGTCGTTGGGTGGCTCGCTGCCTGTCGTTCCCCGAAGCAGCGACCGGTACGCGATCGAGGGCTACGTCTACCTCGGGGATCCCGACACGATGAGGCCTGAGTGGGACAGAAGCTAGTGCCCGCTCGGGAGACGCGGGTCGATATGCGCGTCGTCAACTCCCGCTTCATCGCCACCGCCTGTCCCGCGTTCAGCGTAGAGAAGGCACGGGCCTTCATCGACCGCATCCGGGACGAGTTCGCCGACGCCAGCCACAATGTCCCCGCCTACCTGATCGGCCACGGGGCATCGACCATAGCCCATTGCAGCGATGACGGTGAGCCGGCGGGGACAGCGGGACCTCCGGCGCTGGCCGTTCTGAGGGGGAGTGGTCTGGGAGACGCGGCGGTCGTCGTCACCCGGTACTTCGGCGGCACCAAGCTGGGCACCGGAGGCCTTGTCAGAGCCTACGGCGACGCCGTGCGCCACGTCCTGTCCGTGCTGCCGCGCGCGATCAAGGTGCCCACCTACACCATCAGCGTGGAGATCCCGTATAGCCTCTACGATCGGGTGTTGCGCCTCACCAGGGCCCACCACGGTCAGCTGCTCGATCAGACCTTCGCTGCCCAGGTGCTACTTGTCATCCGACTCCCGCAGGATCGGCTTCCCAGTATGCAGAGCGCGCTCGGGGAGCTGTCCCGCGGGCGCATTCGGGCCAGCCAGCTCGGGAGCAGCGAATCGACGATCTTGCCAATTGAGAGTGCCACCGAATACCCGCTCCAATAGCAAAGGAAGCGAGCGCCCAGATACCAGTGGGCCTTCCGATGGCTTCTGGGAGGAGTGACCAACGACGACCTTGAGCTAGCCAGGCACAGGTGGGAAAACCAAGCAGCCTGGTCCGGGCTTGGGTCGCCCAGGCAGAGAGGATGAGACTTCAGAAACTGGTTCACAGATGCGTAACGGCTGCGCTGATCATCGTAGCGCTAGCCCTGCTTTACGCGGTCGCGTTTCGTCCCTGGCACCTGCACCAGGGTGCGACGTTGGCTGAGGTGCTGCTTCCCCTACCAGGCGACGATCTGGTGCCGAGCCCCAAGTTCAGCTACACGCAGGCCATCTCGATCCAGGCTCGACCAGACGAGATCTGGCCCTGGCTCGTCCAGATAGGCTATCGTCGTGCGGGCTGGTATAGCCACGACTGGATTCATCGGCTGCTGGGCATCGCCGGGTCGCTCGACCACGAGCGACGCTCAGCCGACCGCGTCATCCCTGAGCTGCAGGACCTGCAGGCCGGAGACCTAATCGAGATCGCCCCGGGGATGGGCTTCGAAGTCCTGGAGCTTGAGGCGGGCCAATACCTGCTGACAGGGACCGAGGGAGGATCGTGGGTCTGGGTCCTTGATCCTGTAGATAGACGCACAACCCGGCTGATCGTGCGGAATCGAGGCACCTGGGAGCCAGGCCTGGTCAACGACCTACTGTTCGGAATGCCAAACGAGCTGGGTAGCCTCATGATGCAGCCGAAGACGTTGCGTGGCATCAAGCAGCGCGTGGAGCGCACCGGGGATGCAAATGAGTAGAGGGCTAGCCGCGGAGTCGATCAGGCCCCGGGCTAAGAGGGAACCCGAGACGCGCTCCACGCCTCCCAGAGGGCAGCGACGGACCGGGCTATACGGCCCCCGCATAGACCGGCCGTCCCAAACGCGAAGGGGAACCACGCAGGGATTCCCAGGAAGCTGGGATTGGCATAGTGCCATGCGCCGGCGCGGACGAACGCAGCTTCAGCGATTGAGCCCATCCCCCCAATCACGAGGAGAAAGCTCAGATCGCGCCGGTCGTGCCATATGCCTAGCACGATCCCCAATTCGACCAGCATCAGCAGCGTGAGGACCAGGTTGATCCTCCACAGCGTGGAAACGGCCACAACCAGAACAGCGAAGGCCAGCAGGGCAAGCAGGAGCTGGCGCCACAATCGCCTGGAATCCGCGATCATTGGTCCCCCAAGCCGTCGAATCATATGCTCCTACCTAGGACAGATTGTCATCGGCCATTCTACCAGGAAAGACAGCAGCGTACAACGCTGCCTGCCACCCCGACCCCAGGCCAGTTTCCTGCGCGTTAGCATTCCCTTAACGTAGCCGCGTTAGCATCTTGCGGACGAGATGGACCAAAGCTGGTGCACACTCAGAAAAGGCAAGGTTCGGTGAATCGTAGCAAGATCCTGGGTTGGCTGGCCCTCTCGCGCCCGCCATTTCACACAGTGGGGATCCTCCCCTTTGTCCTGGGTACACTCCTGGCGTGGCGGCAGGAGGGCTCCTTCCGCTGGGACGTCTTCTCGTGGGGCACACTTGGCGTGGTCTTGGTCATGCTGGCAACCTACTACGCTGGGGAGTACTGGGATTACACCGAGGACGAGCTGGCCGGCAAGCTGGGGGGCAGCCGCTTCGCTGGAGGCTCTCAGGTGCTCCAGAGGGGCGTCCTACCCCGTCGCGCGCCGCTGTGGGGTTCCGGCCTGAGCGTCCTGGCCGCCTTGGGCGTGGCGCTCGTCCTACAGTTGGGA
>JASFVG010000072.1:0-13824 GCA_050049955.1 Anaerolineae bacterium
CGCCATCCTGGCCAGTGTCGTCTTCCTGCGGGAATGGACACAAGGGCAGGAGTTCAAACAAACGTATCGTCAATACCGCGAGCGACTGGGGCAGGCAATCCTCCTTGGCCTGGAATTCCTGGTGGCCGCCGACATCATCGGCACCGTGGCGGTCGACCCCACCTTCCGCAACGTGGGCATCCTGGGCGCCGTCGTGGCCATCCGGACCTTCTTGAGCTTCGCATTGGAGGTGGAAATCCAGGGCCGCTGGCCATGGCAAGGGAAAAACAGCCTCGGCTAAAAGTCCCTCGCACGGCACAGTCCGAGACGAGATCCTGCAACGCGTGCCCGTTGCGGTGATCCCCCTATGCTCAGCGCAAGATCAAGCCAGCCAGGTCTCTGCCGAGCCGTTGGACAGCTTGATTGACGCCGCAGGAGTCTGTCGGCCGGTGGGAGCCGCTGGCTCCTACCACAAACCCACGGACGCCGGACACGGCTGTCGCTCCAGACGGGCGGAGCTCAGGCGTCCCCGGCCTCTTTCCGACACGTGCCTGGCGCAGTGATTAACGGGGATTTGCGAGCGGCAAGCAGGATGGAAACGGTTCCCTCAATCACCATTCTAGCGACCCGGTCGAGTCAGATGGTGAGCTCCGATTTCCGCCGCCTCTGGTTGGCGGGGTTTGACAGAGGGCGCGAAGAAAAGTACAATGCCTCCCACTTCGCGCTCACGGCAGGCGCGAAGGGCGATGAACCAACACTGCATGCGGACTGAAAGGAGTTAGCGACGTGGCAACTGACACACCTGTCCATGATGTAAGTCTGGAAGATCTAGGGGCCCGGGAACGCCTGCGTCTGCCGGCGCTACGGCTAAGCTACCGGCCCGTCAAAGAGCGGATCCAGGACTTCGAGGAGGCTTGTCAAGGCTTCACGGCGGAGGCAGCGCGTGTCGAGGCATCCCGCTGCATCCAATGTCCCTCACCCCAGGCCTGTCTCCTGGCGTGCCCTCTGGACAACGACATCCGTGCTGCAATGGAGGAGATTGCGCAGGGCAATTACCCACAAGCAGCTGCGATCTACCGAAAGACGAGCAATTGGCCGGAGCTATGTGGAAGACTGTGCCCTGATGAAGTGCTATGCGCTGGCTCATGTCCCGTGGGTCGGTTCTACCCAGAACTCCGATTGGGCAGGCTGGAGGCCTTCGTGGCTGACCAGCAGCGGCAGGCCGAGGGTCTCCCAGTACCCGGACTGCCTCCAGCCACTGGAAAGCGTGTGGCCGTTGTCGGGTCCGGCCCAGCCGGTCTGACCGTTGCGGAGGAGTTGGCAAAGTTGGGGCACGGTGTCACCATCTTCGACCAACACCGCAGGCCCGGGGGAACGCTGGTCTACACGCTTCCCCGCTTCCGCTTGCCAGCTGCGATTGTGGAGGAAAAGGTGGCCCAACTGGAGTCTATGGGCATCCAGTTTGTCCAGGAGACGAAGCTGTGTGAGGATGTGACCATTGATGACTTGTTCGATCAGGGTTACGATGCCGTATTCCTGGGAACAGGGGCGGGTCAGGAGTCCGTCACGGACGTGGAGGGTGCGGATCTCGGGGGCGTCTATCTGGCAACCGAGTTCTTGACTCGCACCAATCTGGACCGTTCCTACCTTCACTCCGACCAGCAAGCGCCCATTGAGGTAGGCGAGAGGGTGACCGTGTTCGGTGATGGGCACGCCGCCACGGACTGTGCCCGCACAGCGATTCGGCTTGGTGCCAGCGACGTGATCTTGTTCCAGACTGGCGGGGCACGTGGCGAGATGTACCGCGAGGAGGACAGGCTGGCGGCACAGGAAGAGCGTGTCAGTCTCGTTAGCCTGACCAAACTGCTTCTGTTGACCGGCGATCGCCACGGTCAGGTCGTCAAAGCGCTGTGTCAGCGAATGCGCCCGGGCCGGCGAGATCACCGCAGTCAGCCTGTCCCCATTGAGGGCTCGATCTTCACAGTGGACACGGACCTGGTGATTCTGGCGCCGCAA
The DNA here is from genome assembly GCA_050049955.1 of Anaerolineae bacterium. Classification (GTDB taxonomy): domain Bacteria; phylum Chloroflexota; class Anaerolineae; order B4-G1; family B4-G1; genus SKLM01. The sequence continues at coordinate 1,996 of JASFVG010000072.1, forward strand.
CTGGCTCCCAGCCCAGGCCTGGCGGAGACAACGAAAGGGCTAGGCGTGGACTCCGAAGGCTGGATCATCACCGATGCGGCGACTGGGCAAACGACGCGAGAAGGCGTCTTCGCGGCCGGAGACAACGTGGGGAAGATGCACCTGGCGGTGGTCGCTATCGCCGAGGGGCGCAAAGTCGCGGCAAGCATCCACCGACACCTTGGCTGACCGAGATACCGAGACCGTACCAGATCGATCCTACAGGAGGCCCGGCCAGTGGTCGGGCCTTCTTGGCTTTTTTGGCGGGGCCTTAGCAGCCGGTCTTCTTATGGGGCACGCAGATGCTAGTGCTCAACCTGTCTCGGGCCGGCCCCAGACGCAGGTACTGGGAAGGGGTAGGTGTCTTCTTAGCATCAGGGTTTGGGGGCATTTGACGAGGGCCGGGCGTGCTCGCTTGCGGCAACGAGCATTGTGTCGTATCGTCAGGGCAGCGCTCGAGGGTGGGGACAGCAGAGGCTATGTTCGCCGCTGCTGTGCAGGTTCGGGCCTCGTTTGGCTACAGCATCAATCGGAATGGGCTGTGTCAAGAGCCGGCTGTCGGGGTATAATCCAGCCGTCCGCCATAGAGCTCTTCCTTGGGGCGGCGCAGCCATCTTGACAGTGCAGGGGATGATCAGCTAGCACGGAGCGGGCCGTTTCGCACATTGTTCTTCTGATCACAGTGACTGGCGCAAACGTACGATGAAGAAGGCTATAGCCGGTCTCCTTGCCGGGGTAGTGGCCGTGCTGGCGGCAGTCCTGGTCTTCGTGGCGGTCGATCCGGGAGGTGCGCTCACCAGTCCTCGCGGCGTTCTCCAGCCGGTGGTCACCAGCGTCGCCCATCTGCCCCTGTTGCTGGGCAGATCCGAGATTGAGGCAACGCCTACTCAGGCCCCCACGGCCACCTCCTCGCCGACACCAACGGGCACGCCGACAGCCACGCCCACATGTACACCATCAAGCACACCGACAAGGACGCCAACGCCGACAGCGACGCACACGCCCACCTCGACCGTGACCCCGGAACAGTATTCGTACCGGGTTGTCAACGAGTATCCCCACGACCCCGAGGCCTGGACGCAGGGGCTAGTCTTCGACGAAGGGTACCTGTACGAGGGCACCGGGCTCTACGGCGCCTCGTCCATCCGCTTGGTTGCGCTGGAGACGGGAGAGGTTTTGGAGATGCGGCCGCTCCCTGCCGAGATCTTCGGCGAGGGGATCACAGTGTACAATGGCGACAAGATCGCCCAGCTCACCTGGCGCAATCAAATCGGCTTCATCTACGACAAGGAGGACTTCGAACTCCTTGATCAGTTCACGTATACAAGCGAGGGGTGGGGGCTGACCTATGACGGGAGCCAGTTGATCATGAGTGACGGTACGTCCACACTCCATTTCCTCGATCCAGAGACGCTGGGGGAGACGGACACCATCGAGGTCGCCTACGCTGGCACGCCCGTGGTGCGTCTCAATGAATTGGAGTATATCCAGGGCGAGATCTACGCCAACGTCTGGCTCACCGATTGGATTTGTGTAATCGATCCCGCGACAGGGTATGTCACCGGATGGATAGATCTTCAGGGACTGCTAGGCCCAGAGGACGCAGGGGAGGCCGATGTGCTCAATGGGATCGCGTACGACGCCAACGGCGAAAGGCTGTTCGTGACAGGCAAGCTGTGGCCATCGCTGTTCGAGATCGAGCTCGTACCCGCGGCGACCGGAACGAACGACTGAAGCCTTCACTTCAACCTGGCTGGCTGACCAGGGTGATCGATTCGGAGGTGCTCGACGACGGAGGCCGTCGCGACAACCAGGGCGAACGACCAAAGCCCCTACTCCGGAACTCCGACTTGGCGACTTGGTATGGCGCGTCCCAAGCAGGAAATATGAGCCGCCCTGACCTTGCGAGATCAGGGCGGCTTTGGTATGCCCGGCATCCGTCACCTACGACTCGCTGGATTCCCCCTCGGGCGTAGGTGGTTCCTCGAGGAAGTCGTCTCGTCCGTTCTGAACCAGGGCGTTCACATTGAACTCAGATACGTGAACGTAGTACGGGGACTGGGACGACTTGACGACGTAGCTGGACGCATCCTCGTCCCGTGCCCCCACACGCAGCGTCACCGTCTCGTCGGGCGTTTCGAGGCTTACCACGGCATTGGGTGTGTCCATACCGTAGGAGGGCTGCTCCTCCCGGCCTAGCGGCGCCACCATCGTGACCGCTGATGCCCGTCGCAGCACCGTGGTGACCTGCGCCTCGTCCAGCGTCTCGCCCTCAGCCAGGTCGACGAGCATCCAGTTTTTGGCCTCTGCCTTCTCGAACACGAGCGTGCCGTCGGCGTTCTCCAGTGTCATCCGAGTGACGTCTTCCTGGGTCACACTCTGGTAGCTGGTCTCAATCCAGGCGCTGGCACTGGGGTCCGCGTCAAACCTCGTCAGCTCGCCGGTGGTGTAGGTCTCACTCTGTCCCTCCAGCCGGAAGTGCGTGGCACCGAACTGCGGTGAAGAACCTAAGTAGATCGTCTCTCTGGGGCCGTCGCCGGTTTCGAAGCTGACACGGCGAACGAAATCGTCCGCAGCGACTTGGAGCCGTTTGTGGCTGGTTTCGTTCTGCGTCACCAATCGCCCCGCGCTTATTGCCAGGAGCTTATCCAGGAAGGTGGTGACCGCATCCGCCCGGGCCGGAAAATCGCCCGCCTCCGATAGCACCCACTCTCCGGTTACCTTTGTCAGCACGATGGCATTCCCGCCTTCATCCTCGATATTGAGGGCGACGACGTCGCCGGCTTCAACATCAGGGAACACCAGTTCGCCCTGGCCCGCGGTTGATGCCCTGGGCCAGAAAACGACTACGCTGAGGATGACCTGAGCGACCAGGACGCCGGCGAGAATCAGATGGTGCCTCTTGATCATTGGCTCACCTCCGGGGTTGAAGCAGCGAGTTCTTCGGGCGGCAGAAGCTCCATCGGCTCCTCGCTGCGACGGCGCGAGTTCCACACCATGCCGATGACAACCAGCGCCAGCAGCGCCACGACGTAGTTGCCACCCTCCCAGAACGACTGCTGCCGTTCGCTTAGCGGCGCCAGCACACGCGTTTGGGTCCCGCGAGAGCGGATGTTGAGTAGGTCAAGATCCTCGGTGGACCAAGCGACGCAGTTCTGGAGGAACTGCAGGCTGTTGAGGTAGCGATCCCTCGTGAGGCTGGAGGAGAGATCGAAGACCACATCGTCTACGAACTCGGTGCTTCCGATGACGATGAGCCGTGACGTCTCCGGCGACGATTCGATGGCGCTCAGCGCAGACGGGGGTGGCGTGGGCGTCCCCATTCCTTCGCCATCCGCCTCTTCGTCCTCCGTGACGCCCCCTGCGAAAGGCGACGGCTTGTCCTTGAAGGCGCTCCCAAAGGGCCCCTGCATTGACACGGCCAGGGTGTGGCGCTGGGGGTCGCTCCCCAACGGGAAGCCAAGCTGGGGGTAGGTGTTGAAGTCGGGTTGGATGTTGGAGTCTACGCGCGTCCAAGATCGCGGACTGGACTGCAGCAGCTCATTCACCTCGCGATCGGCGCTTGCTTCCGGATCGATCACGATGGGCGAAGCCCAGTTCAGCGTAACGGCAGGCAAATTCGAGACGATGGGGTTGTCAGATGCCATGCCATCCGGGCGGACATCGACGAAGAAGGGGTAGTCCATCGCCTGGATCTCGCGCACTTGGATCCCGCCTACGTTGCGCGCCGTCTGCACCGGAAAGGGCTCATTCTGCGGGTCCATCACCAGCGACTGCTCCACGGTGATGCCGTACTCAGCGAGCATATCGCGCAGGCCATCCTCGAGCGGCTTGAGGGCCAGTCCGCCCTGCATTGGGTCGAGCTGGATGCCGTAGTTGCCTGCGCCGACCACAAGCGAGCCTCCGCGCATGAGGTACTGGTCGATAGCGAAGCGCTCCTTGTCCGTCATACCCTGGGGGCCAACGAGGACCAAGACGTCTATGTTCGTAGGGACCTGCCCAGTGCTCAGGTCGACGGTACGCACCTCGTACTCCTGGGCAAGGAAATCCCTCACCTCGCTCCAACTGGAGATGGGCTGCTGCATCTGCCCGAACATGTCCTGCTGAGGCTCCGCGGGTGGAATCCAGAGGCCAACCACCTGCAAGAAGCCTGGCGACAGCCGCTTGAGGGTCATCTCGATTGACGAGCGGATGTCGGCTTCCGTCATCTCGCCCGCGGGATAGATCACCTGCGCCTGATCACCGACCCGCAGCACCATATGAAGGTAGTAGGATTCGGAGAAGAACAGCGCCGTGGCGAACGGTTGTATCCCATACTGATCATACAGGGCTTGCCGAGTAATGGGGCTGTCCGGCGCATCTGGATTCACTGTCTCGAATGCGAACTTGCCCTGAGCCTCAGTAGCGATGCTCTCAGCTACCTCCTTGATCGTATCAGGCGCATCTGAAAGTTGTTCAGGCAGCGTCTCCGGTGTCAGGTACACGGTAAGCTGGGCCGGTTCCTCCAGGGCTGCGAGGACCGCCTCAACGCTCTGGAAGCCATAGACCACCTTCTTGATGGCGCTGGTCAGGTCGTACTCCAGATTTCGCAGCCGCACGTCGAGGCCGCCACCACTAGACTGCACCTCGATGAGGTCCTGGAAGTTCAGTACGACATGCTGGTCGCCGTAGCGGATCAAGATGTCGAAGTAGGAGTTGATGACCGAGGTCTCGTAGCGCCCAGAGATCTGGAAGGGGCTGGGGCGGATGCCGTAGGTCTGGTTGGCCTCAGCCTCTAGCTCCGGATACTGCGCTGGGTCGATGATCTCCAGCCTCATCCGGCCTCCTGCTCCGGCATCATACTCGCGCAGCATGTCGCGGATCTGCGGGACAAGGGGCGCTAGCAGCGGGTGCGTCTTCTCGCTGAAATACCCTCGCACCAAGAGGGGCTCCTGCAGGCTTCTCAGCAGATCGCGGGTCGTCGGTGAGAGTGTGTACTGCCGGCCCTCGGTGAGGTCCAGCCGCAGCCCCTGGGCGCGGAGCGGAAACACCCACACGTTCGCCAGCACCAGGTTCACTACCACGAGAATCGAGGTGAGCGATGCTGCGCGACGGTAAGGAAGGGTCCGCTCGCCAGTGCTCCAGGCCTTGCTGTGGAGCGACACCACGTTCATTGTTAGGAAGATGCCGGTCAGCGAGAGATAGTAGAGCAGGTCTCGTAGATCGACCACCCCGCGCTCGATGCTCTCGAAGCGGCTACCTGAGCCGATGGCTCGCAGAATCTCCCCGGCCCGATCGCCAACGAAGCCAGTCACCCCGCGCGATCCGACCAGGTAGAACAGGCCACACAGCAACATGGTCAGGATCAGGGAGACGATTTGGTTCTCAGTGCGCGAGGATAGAAAGAGCCCGATGGCGGTGTAGGCGGCCGCCAGTAGCAGCGCCGCCAGGTACCCCCCTACAACGGGACCCCAGTCCAGGTTTCCCAGCAGTTCCACGGAGATGGGCAGAAAGATGGTGAGCCCGAGGGCGACGGCCACCAACGCCATCACGGCCAGGAACTTCCCGATGACCAACTGGACGCGCGAAACGGGGAGCGACAGCAGGACCTCCAACGTGCCGGACCGCTCCTCCTCGCTCCACTGGCGCATGGTGAGCGCTGCTACCAAGAAGACCAGCAGCACCGGCATCCAGCGGAATAGCGGCCGCACATCCGCGATGCCCCGGGCGAAGAAGGTATCGACCCAGAAAAAAGAGAACAAAGTAACCGCCAGGAAGACCCCCACGAAGATGAGCGCCATTGGCGAGCCAAAGTAGCCCTCCAGTTCCTTGCGTGTGATAGATAGAGCTTGCTTCATCGACATTACCTCCGAAACGGGTAGCACCTGCTGCTTGCACCTGTTGACACACTCTCTCTCCACCTTTGAGCGGCTGCCCGCAGAGACGAGAGCGTCTTCACACCACCACTCTCAAGATTGGTCGTCGTCCACTCCGACTTCGGTTGAGTCATCACCACCCTCGAGAGGATGTGAGCCTGGATTCCCTCCGCTAGGACGTCGTAGCCAACTCGTTGAAGACGGACTCTAGCGTACGCGCGTCCTGCCGCAGCTCCCGAAGGGGCCAACCCTCGCCCCGCGCCACATCGTAGATCGCCGGGCAGAGGTCGGCCTGGCTGTCCGCAGCCAGCACACGATAGGTGGGGAAAGCGGGTTGCTCTCTCGACCCGTCCTCCCCGGAAACGACCTCGACGCCCTCCACTTGGCCCAGGCCTAGGAGTCGGCGATCAACGCCAGCTGTCTCCTCATTCAGCACCAGAATCGCATCCGAAGTCGACGCCAGCTCCGACAGTTTGGCGTCAGCCCGCATCCGGCCGTTAATGAGGATCAGGACGCGATCACAGAGCGCCTCGACCTCCGACAGGATGTGCGTCGATAGCAGCACCGTACTCCGCGTGGATAGGCGCCGGATGAGGCGTCGAACCTCGGCTACCTGCGTGGGGTCCAGGCCGATGGTCGGCTCATCGAGAATCAGGAGCCGCGGCTTGTGGAGAATGGCCTGCGCCAGGCCCACACGCTGACGGAAACCCTTGCTCAGCTCCCCGATGGGGCGCGTAAGGTGCTCGGGCAGGCCAGTCGCATATACAGCTTCTGAGATGTATGCGCGCCGCTCCTCTTCGGGGATGTCCCGCAGCTCAGCCATCATGCCGAGATAGCCTTGCACAGTCAGTTCCCTGTAGAGGGGCGCTGTCTCGGGCAGATACCCGATCTGCTCCTGCACCTGACGGGTGTGCTCAAGCACATCGACGCCGTTCACAGTGACGGTTCCATCGTCTGGCTGAAGGCTTCCCGTCAAGATCCTTATGGTGGTCGTCTTGCCGGCCCCGTTGGGGCCGAGCAGCCCCACGATCTCACCCGAGGCGATGCTGAAGCTGACATCCCGCAGCGCCTCGATGGGGCCGTATGACTTCGTGACATGCTTGACGTCAATCATAGATACCCTTCTCCTGTAGCCTTTGTAGCCCGCCGCGCCGGACCAGAACTGGTTGTCAACCGACCGCGCAGCCGGGCCGCCCAGCGAATCGTCCGAGGCGAGGTCCGGTCACGGTTCGGCTGACGATAGCCTCAACCGACGTGTTCGTCTTGGCAGGCACCGCCGAACTTCATAGGGCCACCAAACCCTAACCCATGAACAAAGAAACCCGATGACTCCCGTCCCGGAGCAGCGGCGCGAAGGCGCCGATGCTCCAAGACGGAAATATCGGGTTGTGACTCTCAATTACCTACTGCGACATAGCTATGTTGTGATCGTCAATCCAGTATCGCCAACTCAGTCGACCAGCAGAAACCCACGCTTCCCCCGGGGCCGGAATCCCGGGAATAGAACGTCCCTCTACGTGAGATACGGTCGCAACATACGCCGGTACCGGGGGTGGCGTAGCTTCTTGAGCGCCTTCCCCTCGATCTGGCGGATGCGCTCGCGAGTCACACCGAGCTTTTCCCCAACTTCCCTGAGCGTGTAGGTATCGGCGCCCCCCAACCCGAACCGCATACGTAGAACCCGTACCTCACGCGGCGTCAGGGTGCTCAACGCATCTTGAAGATCGTCGTGCAGCAGGTTCATCTCCGTACTCTGAGCCGGTGAGGGTGCACTTTCGTCCTCCAGGAAATCGCCGAACTCACTCTCGCCATCCTCGTCGACGGGTCTCTCGAGAGAAAGCGGACGCTGCGAGACACCCAGGAGCCAGCGCACCCGGTCCGGCTCGAGATCCACCTCTTCGGCAATCTCCTCCGGGGTGGGCCGACGTCCCAAGTCCTGCTCGAGCGTGGCGGCCACCTTGTAGAGCTTCCGGATGCGGTCGTTCGTGTGCACCGGAATGCGGATGTTGCGGCCCTGCTGTTTGAGCGTTCGCGCGATCGACTGCCGAATCCACCAGGTCGCGTAGGTGCCGAACTTGGTGCCCCGGGTGTGATCGAACTTGTCGGCCGCCTTAATGAGGCCGACATTGCCGGCCTGGATAAGGTCAAGGAAGGAGAGCCCCTGCCCCCGGTATCGCTTGGCGATGCTGACCACAAGCCGGGTGTTGGCTCGAATAAGGTGAGCACGGGCCTCTTTGCCCTCCGCAATCACGCCCCCAAGCTTGGCCTGCTCCTCGGGGCTGCGGCCATTCTGGCCCAGTTTCTTCTGGGCCTCTTCGCCGCTACGCATCCGCTTGGCAAGCTGGATCTCTTCCTCCCGCTTCAGTAGTGGTTCTCTGCCCATCTCCTTGAAGTACAAGCTCACGGCGTTGTGAACCGAGATTCCGCTTAGGTCCGACGTGTCATCACTCTCCGGCTCTGCTTTCAGTATCGCACGCGGCAGGTCGGCCTCAATCAGATCGTCCTCACTTTCCACAATCTGAATATCCTGCTCCTGGAAGTACGTAAGCAGGTCCTCGAGCTCGGTCAGATCATCCTCGGCCTCTGGGAAGGCCTCCGTGATCTGCTCCAAGGTCAGGTAGCCTTGCTCCTCGGCTTCATCCAACAGCCACGCAACGTCTTCGAACTGCTCCTCGATATACTCTCTCTCTATCATCAGCCCCCCTCACCGCACCAACATTTTCCGATCGCGCTACGTCGCCGCGACCGGACGGAGGAAGCCCGCATCGTTGTGTTGCGACTTCTGCGGACCCGCCCGCTCGGACGGACACCGCTGATGGGTGCAGTTGAAGGTGTCTTGAGACACCTGGTTATTCCGTCTTCTTGCCCTGCCTGTAAGCGATTTCAGGCTCACCTACGCCAGATCGTGCGTCCCGACCCGACCAATCCGCACCATCCAGGCCGTGTTGTAGTCCTTTCGGACGGTTGCATCTGACTCCATCCGGGTCCTACGATGAGACTGCAACGGATACGAAGGGACAAAAAACCGACTTCCAAGGAAGCCGGGCTTGCTGCAGAACGAGCGCTTCTGATCCGGCCGTTTCATTCCTGTCTAGAAAGCCATTGGCCGACGCAGGCTCGGCACTAAGACAGCCCCCACATATCAACTCGCCACACTATGGCTTCTATACCCTTACCTATAGAATCGTCTCACAGGTTCATTAGATTGCCCTAGGAATCGCATTAGAAACACATTAGAAGAGCTCTACCTCGTTGGCAGAGCTCCGACTTCGCCGCGCCCGCGTTGAGACACGAGTTCCTATTCTTCGAAGCTGACCCGGCCTACACCTTTCACGAGGCGCCTACGAATGCGCGACTCTGCTACGCATTCCCATCATATAGGCAATTCCCTGAAATGTCAACTATCGGGCTGACACCAGAGAGGGCAAGGCACTCAGCGCAGCCAGGCACGGCTCTGTCGGCACCTAGGGCACTACCTTGCCCCTGGTAGATGGACGTTTGTACCCCTTGGGATCCCAGAGGGTATACAGTCTGTGAACGCACCGACACCTCGCTCTTCCAGGCTCTGGAGTGGTCATCCGACACAGGACGACCTGAGCCGCTCGGGCGATTTCTGTCGAGCACTAGGGCCCCCCCCTCGGTCGCCTTCCAAGCGTCACCGATATCTCCTGTTCTTCACCGTCTCGGAGCACCGTGAGGGTGACCTCTTGACCCACGCGGGTCTCCTCTACCAGGTAGACGATAAGGTCATCCATGTCAAGGATCGGTCGACTATCGATGGCCGTAATGACGTCGCCGCCGATCTCCAGCCGGGCACCATTCTGAGTCACCTCCCTTTCGGAGCCTTGCAGGCCGGCCTCCTCTGCTGGACTGTCCTCGACGACGTCCGTCACCAGCGCCCCTCGTTGATCAGCTGGTAGGTCCATCGCCAGAGCGGTCTCACGGTCCAGGTCTCGGCCCACAATGCCCAACCATGCGTAGGGGTAGTCGCCTTCCTCGATCAGCACAGGTACAACCTGTGCGACAATACTCGCCGGAATGGCGAAACCGACGCCGGACGACACCCGATCTTGCGATAGGATAAGGGTGGTGACCCCGATGACTCGACCCTCTCGATCGAGGAGCGGCCCGCCGGAGTTGCCAGGATTGATAGCAGCATCCGTTTGGATCATCTCGGGGATGCTGAATCGGCTCGTACCCGAGGGAAAGGTCCTGCCAAGCGCGCTAACAACGCCAGTCGTTAGCGTCCACTCCTGACCAAACGGATTGCCGATGGCAATGGCCCGTTGTCCTACGAAGAGCGCGTCCGAATCACCCAGGGGTGCGGGCCGAAGGTGACCTGGGTCACGGTCGACCTTGAGTACGGCAAGATCTGAGTCCGGGTCAGTGCCCACGATCTCCGCCGGAAGTCTTGAGCCATCGCGGAACGTGACCTCGACTTCCTCTGCGTCCTGCACGACGTGGTAGTTGGTGACGATATGTCCAGTTTCGTCCCACACGAAACCTGACCCTTCGCCGCGGCTGAAGAAGTCGTCAGGATCGTCCGGGAAGTCCGGCCAGCCCGGAATCTCGATACGCGGTAGCTCGGCCCCAGACACGCGCTGAACCACCCGGATGTGGACAACCGAGGGCGCGACTCGCTCATAAATGCTTGCCACGAGCTGTTCTTCGGCGCCCGCCTGCTCCAGGATGTCCGACGCTACGGGCGTCGGTGTGTCGACCAGCCGCGATTCTCCGGCAGGGGTAGGGGTCGGCTCTGGTTGCGACGTCTCCGATTGCGGAACCGCCGCTGGGGGCGTCTCCACCTCCAGGCTACGCCCGAAGGGCAGCGGAACCGCATAGGACACGTAGCTACTGAGTAGCACGCCTCCCATACAGCTCCCGGCGACGAGGACGATCACTATGATAGCGACAACGACTCCGATGAAGATCTTTCTCTCCACAGCTATGCGACCACCTTTCAAGTACTGGATAATCTCCAAAGCTTGGTGCAGCTCTTACGACTTGTATTCTAGCATGGATGAATATGCGCGGCGTTAGAATAGGGTTAGAGATGCCTAGGACAAGCAGGCACGGCGAGCGCGTCGCAGCCCCATGGAGGCAGCGAATGCAGACTCAACGGAAGGAGACGTCTAGGAGGGCCCGGTTGGCCAATAGCCAGCGACCGGGTGGTGCCTCAGCCCGCCTAATCGAAAGTGTCCAGGGGAAGGTGCCTGGCCTGTCGGATCGACTCGACAATCCAGTGGCGATAGGGACGCTCGGCCGCCAGCAAGCGCTGGATGACCTCTTCGGCATCATAGTGGACTATGCGGAACCACGCTTGCCACTCCCTACCATCCCAGGAGACCACGGCATAGCGAGCGGTCCCCGGCTCGCCTTGAGGACAACCCACCGAGCCTGGATTCACCAAGCGGATACCGTCCACCATCCTGTCGAGCGCTGTGTGCGTGTGTCCAAGAAAGATCAGACCCACGTCTGTGCCAGCGATCATCTCCCGCACCTGGGCATCCGGTGTGGTCGCCTCGATGGCTCCCACGACGCTGTGCGGGGAACCGTGGACGAGGAGGAGGCGTTGCGGGCCCAGCGACATTCGCCTCTCAAAGGGTAGTGCGCGCAACCAGCTTTCGGCCCGTTTATCCAACCGCTCCAGAGCCCACAGGCAGAGCGCCTGGTCCGCCCGGTCTTCCTCGGTCTCTGCCTCGAAACCAACCCAATCCCTTTCCAGCAGGAACAGATCCGTGTTGCCATAGACCGCCAAAGCAGCCCGCCGCATCAGATGCTCAACCACCTCGGCGGGGTCCGGTCCCAGCAATACGATGTCGCCGAGCACGAGCAGACAGTCGGCACCACCCTGGCGATCAAGATCGGCAAGGACAGCGCGCAGGGCCGAACCGTTGCCATGGATATCCGCCAGCAGAGCAAGTCGCATGACTATTCGTTCGAGGCCTCAAGTTCC
>JASFVG010000073.1:0-13751 GCA_050049955.1 Anaerolineae bacterium
GCGTACGTCCAGGTCCTGGGCTCAGGGCTGCGGGAGCGGGCGGCGGGGCGCTGATGCGGATCGGGCTGATCACGGGCGAGTATCCCCCGGACCAGGGCGGGGTGGGGGACTTCACGGCCGAGCTGGGGCAGGCGCTGGTGGTGCTGGGCCACCCGGTCCACGTGTTGACCGGCCGGTCCGAGCACGAAAGACCTGCGCCTCAGGCGCCGGAGGTGATGGTGCACCGGGTGGTGGCACGGTGGGGATGGGGCTGCTGGCGCCAGATCGTGTCGCTGGCCCGGGAGCTCGAGCTGGACGTGCTGAACGTGCAGTACCAGGCGGCGGCGTACGGGATGCACCCCGCCATCAACCTGGTGCCCCGAGGGCGCGGACGACCGCCGGTGGCGGTGACGTTCCACGACCTGAAGGTGCCCTACTTGTTTCCCAAGGCCGGCCCGCTGCGGCAGCGGGCGGTGTGGATGCTGGCCCGGCGCGCCGACGGCGTGATCGCCACCAACCGGGAGGACGAGCTGAGGTTGGCGGACCTCCAGCCACCGCTGCCGAACCTGGTCCGCATCCCCATCGGGAGCAACATCGCGCCGTCGCCGCCGGCCGGGTACGACCGGGACGTGGAGCGGGCCCGCTGGGGCGTCGAGCCGGAGGGCCTGCTGCTGGGCTACTTCGGGTTCCTGAACGAGAGCAAGGGGGGCGAGGAGCTGATCGAGGCGCTGGGGCTGCTGGTGGAGCAGGGGCTGCCGGCCCGACTGCTGATGATCGGCGGCCGGGTGGGGAGCTCGGACCCGACGAACCGGGCCTACGGGGAGCGGGTCGAGGGGCTGATCGGCGATCGGGGCCTCGCAGAGCGCGTTCAGTGGACGGGGTTCGCGGATGTGGAGCAGGTGTCGGCGGCGCTGTTGGCGACGGACGTCTGCGTCCTACCCTACCGGGACGGCGTCTCCCTGCGGCGCGGGACGCTGCACGCTTGCCTGGCCCACGGACGGGCGATCGTGAGCACGCACCCGGCGGTCGACCTGCCGGAGGCCCGCGACGGCGAGACGATGCTGCTGGCAGAACCGCGCGATGCAGCGGATCTGGCACGGGCGGTGGGGCGCCTGGCCGTTGACGCGGCGCTGCGGGCCAGGTTGGAGGAGGCGGCGGGCGGGCTGGCGGGTTTGTACACCTGGGAGGCAATCGCGCGGCGTAGCGCTGCGTTCTTTGCGACCTTAATTGAGGAGGGCCGGTGAGCGGTTCCACGGAGAAGGCCATCCTGGTCGGCATCGTGGCGGCGTTCGTGCTGCTGAGCGGGGTCTACAGCGTGGTGGTGCCGCCCTTCGAGGCCTCGGACGAGCTGTGGCACTATCCAATGGTGAAGACGATCGCGGACAACTGGGCGCTGCCGGTGCAGGATCCGGCGAACGTGGGTCCGTGGCGACAGGAAGGAAGCCAGCCGCCACTCTACTACGTCCTGGGCGCGCTGTCCACCCTGTGGATCGACACCTCGGATATGGACGAGGCACGGCATCTGAACCCCCACGTTGACATCGGCATCGCCACGCCGGATGGCAACGTCAATCTGGTGGTCCACGAGCCCGAGCGGGAGGCCTTCCCGTGGCGGGGGACGGTGCTGGCAATCCACGTGATTCGCTTTCTGTCGGTGCTGATGGCCGCGGCGGGCGTCTTGCTGACGTACCTAGTGGTGCGAGAGGTCGTACCCGAGGAACCGGCCGTGGCCCTCGCTGCGACCGCGGTCCACGCCTTCACGCCGATGGTCGTCTTCATCGCCGGATCGGTGAACAACGACAACCTGGTGGTGCCGCTCAGCAGCCTGGCGCTTCTGATGTTGCTGCGGCTGCTGCGGTGGCGGGGCGGGACGCTGCGGCAGGCGGCCGGCCACTACCTCCTGCTGGGGGTGGTGCTGGGGCTGGCGGCGCTGACGAAGGCCAGCTCGCTGGCGCTGACACTGCTGACGGCGCTGGTCGTCACGGTGCGGGCGGTGCGCCGGGGCGGGTCCGCAGGGAGAAGGGAGTTCGTCGTCGGCGCCGCGGCGACGCTGATGCCGCTGTTGGGCATCGCGGGGTGGTGGTACGTGCGTAACCTGCGGCTCTACGGCGACCCCAGCGGCCTGAACGCCTTCGTCGAGATCCTGGGGAAGCGGGACGTGCCAGCGAGCCTGTGCCAGCTGTGGCGCGAGCGGGCCAGCTTCCTGGCCGGGTACTGGGGCAACTTCGGGGGGCTCAATGTGCCGATGGCTGGCTGGGTGTACCGGGCGCTGAACGTCGCCCTGGCCGTCGCCGGCGTTGGTGTGATAGGGCTCCTGGCGGAGTCCCTGGTCACCGCCGCCCGTGGCGAGCAGCCTCACCCGCGACTGGCGGGCATACTGAACCTACGGTTCGCGGTGTGTCTGCTCTGGGGCCTAGGCGTGGTGATCCCGTGGATTCAGTGGGCGCGGGTGACCTGGTCGTCCCAGGGACGGCTCGTTTTTGCGGCGCTGCCGGTCTGGTCGCTGCTGCTGGCGCTGGGCTGGCGCGGGTGGCTCCCACGGACATGGGGGCGGGGTGTTCTGGTGGCCTGCGGGATGGCGCTGCTCGCCCTTTCCGCGGCAGCACCCTGGGTCTGGATCCAGGCGGCCTACGCACGGCCAGAGCCGCTGACGGAGGCGGAGATCGAGGGCATCGGCCAGCGGCTTGAGGTCAGTTTCCGCGGCACGATGCGGCTCCTGGGGTACGAGGTGGCATCGGCCTCGGTCAGGCCCGGTGGAGAGCTCCCGGTCGAGCTGACCTGGGAGGCGCTCGGCGCGACGGAGGAGGACTGGACCGTGTTCGTGCACTTGCTGGGGGAGCACGAGCTGCTGGTAGCGCAGCGAGATACGTTTCCCGGGCTGGGCCTGCTGTCGACCACAGACCTGGAGCCGGGCTTCCAGTGGGCGGACCGGTACGTGCTGCGGGTCCCGGCCACCGCCTATGCGCCCGACGAGGCCGAGATCGAGGTGGGCCTGTTCAATGCCAGAACGGGAGAGCGGCTGCCGATCAGCGACGCTGGCGGGGAGGCGGCAGGGGACAACGTGCGGTTCGGGAGGGTGGCCGTCGTGGCCCAGGAAGGCGATGTCCCCAATCCGGTGGCGGTGAATTTCGGCGGTCAGATGCTTCTGACGGGCTACGACCTGAGCGAGCGGAGGGGCGGGCCCGGCGAGACGATCACGTTGACGCTTCACTGGCGGGCGCTGCGGTCGATGGAGCGGAACTACACGGTGTCGGCCCAGCTGGTCGATCCAGCGCAGCGGAAGGCGGCCCAGCACGACAGTTGGCCGCGGGAGGGCGAGGCCCCGACGGCGGCCTGGAGGCGCGGAGAGGCGTTGGTCGATGCTGTGCCGTTGACCATCTTGCCTGACGCGGGGCCGGGGGCGTACGGCGTGCGGGTGGTGGTCTACTGGCGGGAGGGAGGTGGGATCGCGCATCTGCCGGTGACGCCGCCGGGCGGGCGCATGCAGGCAGATCATGTTGTGCTGACGCAGGTGCGGGTGGTGCCGTAGGCCGAAGGGTTGCGCAGCAATCGTGCAGCAGCGCTCGAGGCGACGCGGATGCCGCTGCGCTTACGGGGATCCGCTGGGAGCAACTCTCTGTAAGTGCTCGAACCGGATTCGCAATCCGGCGGTTGTCGCGGGGGTCCTCGCGGATGCCGCTGCGCTTACAGGGATCCGCGAGGAGCACAAATGGGGGGAGCGGTGGTGGGCGACGCGGATGGCGCTGCGCGTGCAGGGATCCGCTGGGAGCAACTCCCCGGCAGTGCTCGAGCCGGATTCGCAATTCGGCGGTTGTCGCGGGGGTCCTCGCGGATGCCGCTGCGCTTACAGGGATCCGCGAGGAGCACAAATGGGGGGAGCGGTTGTCGGGAGGCGCGGATGGCGCTGCGCTTACAGGGATCCGCTGGGAGCAGTCATGGGGGGAGCGGTTGTCGGGGGGCGCGGATGCCGCTGCGCTTACGGGGATCCCCCTGGAGTAGGACAGGGGGCATGTTCCTCAAGCGGGCTTGACCGGAGGGCGAAATCTGGAAGAATACGTGTGACCTGGTCGGTCACATAGGCGCAACCTATCCGGTTGCGTACGTGTGACCGACGCGATCACACGGTGGCGAGCGCATTCGTAAGGAGACGTGAAGATGGACTCGAAGAGCAGTGCCTTTCTCGACTGGCTAGAGACGTGGGAAGAGGAGCTACCGTCGGTAGACCTGGAGGCGGTGGTGGCCGAACCCTCGCGCGTCGCGATCGTGTCTCAGGATCTGGTGAAGGGATTCGCTGAGGTGGGGCCGCTGGCCAGCGCGCGCATAGCCGGCATCGTGCCTGCCGTGGTTGATCTGTTCGAGCGCGCACATGGTCTTGGCGTTGGCCACTTCCTGCTCCTCCAGGACACGCACGACGCTGACGCGGTGGAGTTCTCCGCTTACCCTCCGCACTGCGTGGCGGGCTCGGAGGAGAGCGAGACGATCGACGCGTTGGCGCAGTTGCCCTTCAGCAACCTGTTCACCGTGGTCCCGAAGAACACCATCAGCTCCAGCGTCGGTACTGACCTGGAGCGGTGGCTGGATGGTCACCCCGAGGTGACGACGTTCATTGTCGTGGGTGACTGCACGGACATCTGCGTCTACCACGGAGCTGTCTACCTGCGTGTGCGCGCAAACGCCCTCGGTCAGGAGGAGGCCCGCACCGTGGTGCCGGCGAACTGCGTGCAGACCTTCGACATGCCGGTCGCGGTCGCGAAGCAGATCGGCGCGCTGCCCCACGACGGCGACCTGCTTCACCGGGTCTTCCTGTACCACATGGCGCTCAACGGCGTGGAGGTGGTGGCCAGCCTCAGCTGAAGCAGCGAGGCTCAGTCAGCCGGGACGGGGTTCACCTGGGAATCGCCGGAGCCAAGGAGAGAGGGATGAGCATTCAAGACGACATTGCACGCTGGCTGAAGGAGTACGCGGCTGCCGCGGGCGCTGATGGGTACGTGATCGGTCTCAGCGGCGGGGTCGATTCGGCCACTAGCGCGGCGCTGGCCGTGAAGGCGGTGGGTGCGTATGCCGTGCTGGCCGCCCTCCTTCCCTGCCACTCCCAGGCGCAGGACGCCTGCCTCGCCCTGGAGGTGGCCAACACGTTCGGCATCCCCACCGTCTCGGTGGGTCTGGACGGAGCCTTCAACGCGCTGATGGGCAGCCTGCCGCCGACGGAGCATCCCCTGGCGACGGCGAACGTGAAGCCGCGTCTGCGCATGGTCTCGCTCTACTACCTGGCTCAGATGCACAACTACCTGGTCCTGGGCTCGGGGAACAAGACCGAGCTGATGGTTGGCTACTTCACCAAGTACGGCGATGGGGGTGTGGACGTGCTCCCCCTGGGTGACCTGTACAAGACCGAGGTGTGGGATCTGGCCCGAGAGCTGGGCGTACCGACCGAGGTCGTCGAGCGACCGCCGTCCGCGGGTCTGTGGCCCGGGCAGACGGACGAGGGCGAGCTGGGTATTACCTACCGCGAGCTGGACCAGGTCCTGATAGCCATCGAGGCTGGTGAGACCGACGATGTGGCGCCGGCCACGCTGGCCAGGGTGCAGGGCCTGATCGCCAGCTCGGAGCACAAGCGGGCGATGCCGCCCATCTTCAAGCGGTGCTGAGACAGCGACTGGCTGGACTGTAGTCAAGGTGCCCCTGACGGGGGGGGGCCACAATGCCCACCTGGTTCGCGCGGCGTGTCCTGGACCTCGTCGGTAAGCTCACTGACCTATACTACAGGCGCAAGTACGGCGCCATGGCCCAGCGCCTGGGCCGGCCAGGGGTTTCCCCGGGCGACGACGCTGGTGACATGCGTGTCGCTGACGGGCCGGGATTCATCCTCATCCAGATAGACGGGCTTTCCCACGACCACCTGATGCAGGCGATTGGGTCGGGTCACATGCCGCACGTGAGCCGGCTCGTGGCGACCGGGCGCCTCGCCGTCGCTCCGTGGCGCTGCGGTCTCCCAAGCTCTACCCCCGCCGTTCAGGCCGGCATGATGTTCGGCGACCGCTTCGACATACCGGGCTACCGCTGGTACGAGAAGGACCGCGGCGAGATCGTGACGCCCCAGCGGCTGGAGCAGATCCGCACCGTCTCCGATCGGATCAGCAGTGGGCACCGCGGCATCTTGCACGGCGGCTCGTGCTACGTGAGCATGTTCGACGGCGATGCGGACCTGGCGCTATTTACCCTGACGAGTCTGCGCCGGCAGCGGTTCTTCGAGAGCATACGGGGCATTGGCCTCCTGGTTCTGTTCCTGTTGAGCCCGCTCCGGGTGTTGCGAGTCGTGGGGCTGACGCTGGTGAACTACCTGAGGAACCTCTCGCGCCGCGTGACTGCGCTGCTCAGGCCCGGTGTGTTGAGCCCTCGCGACACCCTCTCGCCGCTGCTTCATGCCCTCAGCACTGCGCTGTTCACCGAGGTCCAGACCTTCGGCATCATGCTCGACATCTACCGCTGCGTGCCCGCGATCTACACCAACTACACGGGATACGATGAGTTGGCCCACAAGCTGGGCCCTGACCATCCGGCTGCCTTTCGCCTGCTCCGTGGGGTGGACCAGCGGATTCTGCAGATCAACCGCATGCGCACCCTGTATCGCCGGCGGACGTACGACCTGTACTTGATGTCCGATCACGGCAACACGCCTGCGGTCCCCTTCAGCCGGCAGAGCGGGCGCACGCTGGGAGAGCATATCTTGGCCGAGGTGGGGAAGGGCCATTCGGTAGATGAGACGGTCGAAACCGACACCCACCTCAGGGAACGGGCGCGGCACCTGTGCGAGGAGCTACAGGCACTGGAGGAGCGGGGCTCACCCAGGTTTCGAGGGACCCTGGTCGCCACGCGCAGGCGCGTCGCCCGGCGGATGCGGCGTGGTGGGGCGCTGCCCTACGACCTGGAGCGGAAGCGGGACGTCATCGTATCGCCCTCGGGCTCGCTGGCACACGTCTACTTCGATGTGACGGAACGGCCGCTCGACCTGATCGAAGTCATGCTCGTCTATCCGGACCTGGTGGACTACCTGCTGAAGAGCCCGGGCATCGGAGCCGTGATGGGGCGCGCGGAACAACGCACGATTGTGCTGGGGCGGGACGGAGGCACTCTCGACATCGGGGGCGAGCAGGGGGTGGTGGCCAGTCCCCATCCTCTCGCTCCGTACGGAGAGGTCGCGTACACGACCGACCAGGTTCACCGCCTGGCCCACTTTCCGCATTCAGGCGACCTGATCCTGCTGGGGGAGGTCCTGCCGGATGGAACGGCGGTGGCCTTCGAGGAGCAGATCGCGACGCACGGCGGCTTGGGCGGGCCACAGGGCCGCCCCTTCATCGCCTGGCCGCCGGAGCGACCCCTGACCGCTGAGGCACTAAACGATGCGGAGGACCTCTACCCCTACTTCATGCGCCACTACCAGGCGAGGGGAGGGGGAGCGGACCGACCCGCGGGCGGCGCCTGAAGAGGAGGGGCTGCCGATGCGCCGGCAACGGTCAAACCGGTGCTCGCAGCGGACGGGAGGTACGCTAGAAGGTGAGCACCTGCCTGGCCACAAGGATGGATCGGGTCGATTTCTCGAGGATCTGCTTCAGCATGGCGCCCAGCATCAGGCGCTTGAAGCGAACCAACCCCTTCTTCGCGCCCAGCATAATCAGGTCGTAATCCCCCTCGAGGGACTCACCAACGATCTCGTCGGCGACGACGCCATAGCGCAGCTTCAGCTCCGCCGAGACGCCGTGCTGCTCGAGGATTTCGGCGCCCTCGCGCAGGTTGCGTGCGATGGGCGTATCGGTGCGCAGCAGCTCGGACAGGGACTCCTCGATCTCGTCCAGGCCGGTGTACATGCTAGCCACAGGAACGACGATATGGAGCAGGGTCGCCTGCGCGCCAACGGCCCCAGCGAGTCTGGCGCCGGCCTCAGTCACGATCCTCGCGATGTCGCCGCCCCCGCTGCAGATGAGGATGCGCGCCAGGCTCGATCGGGCCTGCTGGGCGACCAGGACGGAACAGGGAGCGTTCCGAACGATGCGGGTCGTCACCGAGCCCAGGATGTGTCTCCTTAGGCCCGGTGCCTCGTTGGGCCCCAGGATGGCCAGGTCATGGTTGCCCTCCTCGATCTGGGCCAGGATCTCACCGGCCGGGTCGCCCTCACGGATCAGCATCTCTACCGACTCATCCTCCAGCGTCTCACGCGCTTCGGCCAGGCGGCGCTGGGCCTCCGTCCGGTCGCCGCCGCGCGGCACGACGTGGAGGAGCGTCACGGTGCCAGCCGAGTCGATGGAGCCGAGGATCTTTCCAAAGGCCAGTTGCGCTGCATCGGTGGTCACGCAAGCTACGCAGATCAAGATATCCATCGTTCCATCTCCTGACTGGCCACTAGTGGAGTGCGCCGCTGCCCAGCAGCCGGATGATCACCAGTATCGCTCCGACGACGGGAAGCGCCGAGAAGAGGAGCCGGATCCGCGGCCCGGAGAAGAAGCGGGTCGCCGTCGCGCCGATCTGGGCGCCAAGCGCGGCGCCCGTCTGCATCGTCAGCGCCATCAGCACGTCGACGTTCCCCTTGAGCGCGTGCGTCACGGTGCCGAAGCCGGCGGAGATCACAATCTCGAAGAGATCCGTCCCGACCGCTACGTGCGTGGGAACGCCCACCACGTAGACGAGCAGCGGGACGCGGAGGAAGCCGCCACCTACGCCCAGCATGCCGGCCAGGAAACCCGTCAGAATGCCTACGCTGAGCACCACCCAGATCGAGATGGAGGAGATGCCGGACCCGGGCAGCGCGATCATCGGCCGAAGGCGAATACGGTGGATGCGCTCGCGGACACCCTCGAATCCCACGACCTCTCGAGCGTCGAGCTGGTCCGTGCGCATCATGTGCAGCGCTCGCAGGCTCTCCCACGCGGTGAAGACGCTGATGGTGAGCAGGATGACGATGTAGCTTATCCCGACGACCTGATCGACGGTGCCGGCGCTCTCCAGCGCCTCGATCGCTCTGGCCCCGGCCTCAACGCCGATGACGGTTCCCAGGACCATCAGCAAGCCGAGCTTGAAGTCGACGTGGCCCAGAGCGCGGTGGCGCCGGGCGGCGACGATCGACTTGCCGGTCATATGAGCCAGGTCGGTGCCGACGACCATGTTCATCGGGACCCCCATCCAGAACATCAGGGGCCCGGCGATGAAGCCGCCACCCACGCCGAAGAAGCCGCCGAGTATCCCGACGAGAAAACCGATGCCCGCCAGAAGCAGCGGGTTGATGGTGACGTCGGCGATGGGGAAATGCATCGGGGTGCTCCCTATTGCCGGCGGTGCGTGGGCAGCAGGCGGAGTAAGAAGGATGTGACGAAATCGAGGATCGCTCCCTGGGCCACGATCAGCCCCAGCGAGAGCAGGGCATAGAGCAGGAGATTGGTATGAAACATCTCGAACAGCGGTTCGCTGAGCCAGCGCAGGACGACGTACGAATAAGCGGCGACGAGGGCCCCGTAGACGACCAACTCGATGATGAAGTTGCGGATCAGCTTGCGCAGGTCTTCCTTGTGCATTCTGATGGTCAACTCCGCTAGTATGCACTCACGCCCGGCCGGTGCCCCATTTCCGACGGCCCGATCGTATGTCAGTCCGGCCGCATGACGTCGAATGACTTGTCTGCAGAAACCGATTCGGATTATACCCCGGGCCGCGGAGGGCGAAAGCCAGGTTCAGCTACCTTCTGCCGCATCCTGCTGCCGGTTGAACTGCCACACCCGCGCGATGGGCACCAGGGCACCGGCGCCTGTCAGGAGCGCGGCCAGGCCGCCAAGGCCGCCAACGATCAGCAGGGGCGGTACGAGCAGCCCCGCGGCCGCGAAGGCCAGGCTGGCCACGAACATAACCAGCGCCAAGGCACCGATGATCAGAGCCCGGGGCTGGGCGCGCGCCATGGAGGCCCGCCTGGCGCCGTCGACGCGCCCGGTCCGGCCGTGGATCAGCAACACCCGGGGGTGCCCCTTGTCGTCCTCATAGGTGGTCGCGTACACGGGCCTTAGGAGCAGCGTCCAGTCGCGACTCAGGAACTCGGGCCGCCACCGGAACTGGCGCAGGTGGTCGGCGTCCGCGGCCTCCTGGCACTCCTCCGCTGCGCGGCGGCGCACCGTGGGCAGCGCTGCAGGCCAGGCACCCTCTGGCGTGCGATCGGGCAGGGCGACGGCGGCATCTGTCACGTGCGATGGTCGGTAGGGCTCCAGATCGGCCAAGTCCCATTCGCCCAGCCGCTCGCGCAGCGCGGCGTGTTCCTCAAGCGCGGGCGCCGGGACGTTGTGATAGGTGCGGTGTAACTGGCCCACCCGCGGCTCCCAACGGATTCTCCCCTCCTCCACCTCCCGGGTCACCCAACCGTGCCGCCGGTCATCGTAGTGCTCCTCGTGGCTTACCACCTGGTAGTTGAAGCCCACCTCGGCTTCCCAGAGGGCCTCTACGTCCGCGTCTACCAGCCAGGTGGGAAGGTAGATCGGCCGCAGGCGCGACTGGAGCGCCTCGGCGTTGAGACCGGGTGGTGGGAACGGGATGTCGGCCGCGAAGGCCTCTACACCCCGCGAAAGGGCCTCCGGGGTGAGGGCGAAGGGAATGGCGAACTCCGGCGGTCGAACGGTGGGCAGAGCCTCGAGCTCCTCCGAGAGGGCTGCGGGCGTGGCTGCGCCGCAGTGCGGGCAGTTAGCAAGGGGCCGGGAGGCGGGAACGAGATAGAGCCAGTCGCAGCGCTCACAGACCGAGGCCTGCATCGCTGTTCCCCAGCCCTCTGGGCGATCGGGCGTCGGTTGCTCAGACATCGTCCATCCTCTGGGCTTTCTGCAGTAAGACGAGGGCGATGATGGCGCCCAGGACAAGCAGCGCCACACCGACCGCGGCGATGGGCACGCCGACGCCGAAAAGGGCGGTGAGCACGCCCGCCAGCGTGACTAGTACGCCTGGCGCCAGGGCTCCTCCCATGGCCAGTCCCACCTTCGTCCAATCCACGGGACGCTGCCCGGCAATCGCCCCCGTTTGCCCGTTGACCATGACCTGGTGCGGCTTGCCACCGTAGGTGTACGCGGCGACGTAGGCGGGAACCAGGATGTAGCGCCAGCTCTCGTCGTCGAAATCGAGCTCCATGCTGAAGTTGCGGATCTTGGATGTGCTCGCCTGGCCCCGGCAGGCCAACCGTGTCTGCTCCCGCATACGATGCCGGGCCTGCTCCCACGCGTCCTCCAGTAGCACGTCGTACGCCTGGGCGTGGCTGCCGGCCAGGTACTCCGGGTCGTATGCCACCAGACCCCGTAGATCGTACGGCCTGGTCCGGTCGAGCAGCGTCGCGCTAAGCCGGTCCGTCCCGCTAACCAGCACGTCGTCGAAGCTCTTGGTGACGCGCCCCGACTCCCAGCGCCAGACCGTGCGGGTGCGGGTCTTCCATTCACCGTCCTGGCGGTAGCGCTCGGTCTCGGTATGCCCGACCTGGGCCTTCCACCGCGCTCGGGCGACGGCGTCGAATGTCCAGCTGGGCAGGTACATCGGGGTCAGGTCGGCTACGCCGGCCAGGTCCTCGAGGTCTCGTGGAACCATCCAGCTCCTGCCGAGCCACTCCCTGACGATGCGGCGGCAGCCCTCCTCGTCGACCTGAAACGGCAGCAGGAAGCGCGGCCGCAGGGTCTCCTGGCTCGAGGGGCGCTGGATCACCTTGTTGGAGCCGCAGAAGGGGCAGGTAACAGTCATGGTGGCGGGGGGCGTTGAGACGCGCGCGCCACAGCCCTCGCACGTCAGCTCTTTGCGCTCCGTGCCCCAGCCATGGGCTGCGCGCTCCAGCGTCTCGACCTTGAACTCGAACTGGCGGGCTCCCTTGCCAACCAGCTCGCGGTCTGGCGGTTCGTAGTAGCCGCAGTACTCGCAACGCAGCCCTCCATCTGAGACGCTGTAGCCCCTGGTACCGCCACAGCGCGGGCAGTCGAAGTCGAGGACGGCCTTGTCGGGTCCCAGGTCCTCCGGGGCGGGCCGGAATACCAGGATCCCTTCGACGCGCGACTCCGCGGGCACGAAGCCCGGGGGTGGGAATGCTGCTGTCTGCATGGGTTCCTCCGTCCCTTGCCGTCGGTCCGCATCCACAGGCGCGGACTTCCGAGGGCCACCATTATAGCACAACCGGGGCTGCGCCAAAGTGCTGGCCGCCTCCAGACCGGCGCCGTGGCTTTTGCTCTGGGAAGAAGTATGATAGAGTAGAGGACGGAGAGCAGCACGTGTTGAATGGACCCCGGCCAACGGACCGATCCGTACCTTGCAGTCAAGCCAAAGGAGACAGATGAATCAGCAGGCGTACATCCAGTTGGAGGAGCAGTTCGGCGCCCACAACTACAAACCCCTCGACGTGGTCCTGACGCGCGGCGAGGGCGTGTGGGTATGGGACGTGGACGGCAATCGATACCTGGACTGCCTGGCGGCCTACTCCGCGGTCAACCAGGGACACTGCCATCCGCGAATCCTCCAGGCGATGATCGAGCAGGCCAAGAAGCTTACGCTGACGTCCCGCGCGTTTCGGAACGACCAGCTGGGCCCCCTGTACGAGGAACTTTGCGAACTGACCAACTCCCACAAGGTGCTGCCGATGAACAGCGGGGCGGAGGCGGTGGAGACGGCGGTGAAGGTCGTTCGGAAGTGGGGGTATCAGGTGAAAGGAGTACCCGAGCCGGAAGCTGAGATCATCGTATGCGAGGGCAACTTCCACGGGCGGACCATCGCCATCGTGGGATTCAGCACGGATGAGAGCTCGCGCGCCGGATTCGGGCCGTTCCCGCCGGGTTTCACCACCATCCCGTTCGGGGACGCACAGGCGCTGGAGGACGCGATCACGCCGAACACGGTCGCCTTCCTCGTCGAGCCGATCCAGGGTGAGGCGGGCGTCATCATCCCGCCCCAGGGGTACCTGAAAGAGGTCAGGGACATCTGCGACCGGCACAACGTGGTGATGATCACGGATGAGATCCAGACTGGGCTGGGCCGCACGGGCAAGCTCCTGGCCGAGGAGCACGACGGCGTCGAGGCGGATCTGACAACCGTGGGCAAGGCCCTATCGGGTGGTTTCTACCCCGTGTCGGCGGTCCTATCCGACACGGAGATCATGAGCGTGCTGGAGCCGGGCGAGCACGGCAGCACGTTCGGCGGGAACCCGCTAGCCTGCGCCGTGGCTCGGACAGCCCTGAAGGTGCTGATCGAGGAGGGGATGATCGAGAACGCAGCGGAGGTAGGGGCCTACTTCCTGGAGGGCCTCCGGGAGATCAAGAACCCGCTGATCAAGGAGACCCGGGGCAGGGGCCTGATGATCGGCGTGGAGTTCTATCCGGAGGCCGGCGGGGTCCGTCCCTACTGCAGACGGCTGATGGCGAAGGGCATTCTCTGCAAGGATACCCACGAGCATACGATCCGGTTCGCCCCGCCGCTGGTGATCACACGGGAGGAGGTG
The DNA here is from genome assembly GCA_050049955.1 of Anaerolineae bacterium. GTDB lineage: Bacteria > Chloroflexota > Anaerolineae > B4-G1 > B4-G1 > SKLM01. The sequence goes on from JASFVG010000073.1 coordinate 13,463, forward strand.
GATTGGGCGCTGGAGCGCGTGGCGGAGGTGATCGGAGAAAGGTAGGCGGCCACGAGGGGGCCGCTCGACTGGGCAACCGAACATCCACTGGAACCGAAAGACCCCACCAGCTGGTGGGGTCAAACATTGTTGGAGTCCGCGAGATAGTCCCGACTGTGGTAGCCCCAAGGGGAGTCGAACCCCTGTTTCCGGCTTGAGAGGCCGGCGTCCTGGGCCACTAGACGATGGGGCCACAAGCGGCCGATATTCTACCAGCTTCCTGACCCTTGTCAACTGGGCGGCACGCTTG
>JASFVG010000074.1:0-13707 GCA_050049955.1 Anaerolineae bacterium
GCTGGCGGGACGTTGTCGTGGGGCCGGCTGCCGCGCGCGGGGTGGTACAGGATTCGGTCTCCGTTACGAGGATCCACCTGGACCTGACCGTCGGGGAGGAAAGCGCCTATCTCCTCCCGCGTAAAAGCCAAGACATCTCGCGCCGTGAGCGTCTCCAGATGGTCCGCCTGAAGGATCTGGGCAAGGGCCTCTGCTCCCAGACGCCTGGTGTCGTACACGGCCCCAGGGCCCACGTTACTCCCCACGCACCAGCTCTCGCGACACGCGGTTGTGCCGCTCAATCACTGGGCCTAGGTCGACTGTCAGGAGGGAGCCATGCTCCACCACGACTGCACCATTCACCATCGACAGGTCCACACGCTGCGGTTGACAGAAGACGACTGCAGCCAGGGGGTCGTGGAGTGCACCGGCGTAGTCCAGCCGATCCAGCCGAAAACCGATAAGATCCGCAGACTTCCCCGGCGCAAGCTGGCCTATGTCGTCGCGCCCCAGCACCGCCGCCCCACCGCGCGTCGCCATCCAAAGCGCCTCCTCGGCGGAAAGGGCCGTCGGGCCCGGCTGAGGTCCACTTGGCGAGTCGCCCGCTACTCTCTGCAGCAACATCGCCATGCGGGCTTCGGCCAGCAGGTGTGACGAGTCATTGCTCGCGGAACCGTCGACGCCCAGTGCCACCTTGGCACCTGCATCCAAGAGAGCGCGCACCGGGGCAATGCCAGAGCCAAGCCGCATATTCGAGCTTGGGCAGTGGCACATGCCGGTACGCGTCTCGGCAAACAGCTGAACCTCAGCTGGGTTGAGGTGCACACAATGCACGTGCCAGACGTCTTCACCCATCCACCCAAGCGTCTGGGCGTACCCTACCGGCCGATAGCCAAACCGATCGAGGCAGAACGCCTCCTCGTCCTTGGTCTCCGCCAAATGCGTGTGCAGCATGACGCCGTAGGAGCGGGCGAGCGCAGCCGATTCGCGCATCAGCTCCGGAGTGACAGAGAAGGGCGAGCACGGCGCCACCACAATCCGCAGCATGGCGCCAGGCTCCGGATCGTGGTAGGTCTCAATGACGCGCTGCGTGTCCTGCAGGATGAATCTCTCGTCCTCGACGACCTCATCGGGTGGGAGGCCACCATCGCTCTCTCCCAGGCTCATCGACCCACGGCAGGGTTGAAAGCGGATGCCGATGTCCTGGGCTGCACGGATCTCGTCATCTATGCGGCAATCCCCCGGGTAGATGTATAGATGGTCGGAGGCAGTTGTACAACCGGACAACAGCAGCTCCGCCAGACCAACTAGAGCGCTGGTATAGATCGCATCCGGCGTCAGGCCGGCCCATATATCGTAGAGGACCTTGAGCCATCGGAAGAGCGGGACATCCTGCGTGCCTGGCACCGCCCGAGTCAAGGTCTGGTAGAGGTGGTGGTGCGTGTTGACTAGCCCCGGCAGCAGGATCATCCCGCTGGCGTCGATGACTCGATCGGCGGTGGCGGGGAGTTCCGCTGTCTTCCCGATTTGCTCGATCAAGCCGTCGCGGGCAAAGAGGCCACCGTTGGAGATGCGGCGATTTGACTGGCCCAGCCCCTCCATGGTCACCAAGAGATCTGCGTTCTGAAGCAGCAGCGTCGACATACTCGTACTCCTTGCGAATCCGCCCCGCGGGGTCAACCGAAGGCGCAATCCCGTTTGGCAGCCTACAGGTGCGCCGGTGGATGTGCTCCTGAGTGTAGCTATTTCGAGTTTAGCATATGTGTCACGAATTGACAAAGCCTGGGGACGCAGCACCTTTACCCCACCGATCCATCTTGTGCTATAATAGGCATGATAGGTCAACGTTGGGCCAGGCGCGAGACGACCGGAATCGGCTCGATGCGTGGAACTGGGACCAACAGAGCCGGATGGTATCTGCGTCGGAATCCACTCGCTCCCCTCGAGAGAGAGGAAGATCCTCTGAGCTGAAACGTGGCGCCGGCCGGAGTGGGTTCTGGGGGATGGTGGCGAGCCACTCAGAGCGATGAACGGAAACGACCGAGCTACTCACTTTGTAGCCGATATCACCTGGGAACAGCTGCCCTCCCAAGTCCAGCATACGGCTCGGGTCGCTCTGCTCGACACGTTGGGCGCGGCGCTGGTCGGCACGCTCACGCCGGTCAGCCGGATCGCAGCGGAGTATGCAGCCGAGCGGTGGCCCGGCAGTGAGGCGACGATCCTGTTCGGGGGACGGCGGGCCTCTGCGGTTGGCGCGGCCTTCGCCAATGGGTATAGCGCGAACGGCATCGACATCGATGATTGTGCCTTGTACACCATGGGTCACCCCGGCGCGCAGATCATCCCCACGGCGCTCGCACTGGCCGAGACCCGTGGGCTAGGCGGCCCCCGTATGCTGACGGGCATCGTGGTGGGCTACGAAGTCGCCCACCGCGCGGCGCGCATTTGGCACGCAACGCACGACGTCTACCAGGCTTGCGGCTCTTGGGGCTCCGTGGCATGTGCGGCCGTCGCGGCTCACCTGATGGACCTCAGCCGGGAGCAGATTTGGCACGCGTTGGGTATCGCCGACTACCACGCGCCAAACCTGCCCATGATGCGCGACATCGACGACCCGGCAATGGTCAAGCACGGGATCGGCTGGGGGGCGATGAACGGCATCGTATCAGCCGAGCTTGCCGCTCGGGGCTTCTCCGGCATCCCAAGCCTTTTAGGGTTGGCGGACTACCAGGACTGGGTCGCGGACATCGGCGAGCACTACATCGTTGCTGACGGGTTGGCCCGAAAGCGTTACGCCTGCTGCGCCTGGGACCACGCCGCTATCTTAGCGGCCGATCAACTGATGCGTACCTACGGCTTCGACGCCTCGGACATCGTGCGAATACGTGTGGAGACCTTCCACGAGACCCTGCGGTTGGGGGTCGAGCTGCCGACCACGACGGAGGATGCCCAGTTCAACCTAGCCTGGCCGCTAGCGGCCTATATCGTCGACGGCGAGATCGGACCAGGCCAGATCCTGGAGCAGGCCTTCGAAAGGGAAGACATTCGGAGCCTGGCCCAGCGAATCGAGGTCGTGGAGACCGAGGAGCTGAACCGTCTCTACCGGCTGGCCAGTGAGGGGGATCCCAGGGGCAAATACGCCAGCAAGGTAGTCATCGAGCTGCGCGATGGTCGAACGCTGCAGACGGATTCCGTCGAGGGCGAGATCAACTACCCCCAGGGGACGTGGGACGAGGAGAGCCTGGAGGACAAGTTCCGCTGGCTTGCCAACTACGTGCTGGACGAGGACAGGATTGACACGCTGGTCGCGTTGATCTGGGGCCTTGAGACCGTCTCTGACGTGCGCCAGCTGACCAGACTCCTGGCGTGAAGCATCAGGTATCGGACTGAGCCCGGCGAGCACCCGCTCATCGAAGCCCCGAGGGGTGGTCGAGACTGCCCTACGCAGGCATGGCTCCTGTCCGACCAAGGAGGCCGAAGGATGAAGTGTGTTCAAATCGTGGAGATCGGAAAGCCGCTTGAAGAGCGCGCCGTTGATATCCCTGGCATCGGCGACCGAGACATACTCGTCCGCGTTAGAGCTGCAGGCATCTGTCATTCGGATGTGCACTACCGCTCTGGCATCTCGCCCGTTGGCCCGCTGCCTATCACGCCAGGGCACGAGGTGGCCGGGGTCGTCGAGGCCGTTGGGTCAGGGGTATCCAGTGTTCGTGCCGGCGACCGGGTCTGTCTCCATTACCTGATCTCGTGCGGCGACTGCGCCTACTGCGCGCAGGGCAGCGAGCAGTTCTGCGTGGAGGCCTCCATGATTGGGAAGTACCGCGACGGCGGCTACGCCGAGTACATCGCGGTGCCTGCCCGCACCGCAGTTGCATTGCCGGATGAGATTCCCTTCGAGCACGGCGCGGTGATGATGTGCTCGTCTGCGACCTCTTTCCACGCCCTCCGTAAGGGTCGGCTTCAGGCGGGCGAGACAGTCGCCGTGTTCGGCGTCGGCGGCCTCGGCATGTCGGCCATCCAGCTCGCGCGAGCGATGGGCGCGCTCGATGTCTACGCCGTCGACATCAGCCAGGAGCGGTTGGCAATGGCCAAGCGTTTGGGAGCCGCACCAATCGATGCCTCTGAAAGCGATCCAGTGGAGGAGATCCGGCGCCTCACGGGGAGCAGATCAGGTCTGCCCCAGGCCGCCAGGGGTGTCGACGTAGCCTTGGAGCTGATCGGGCTACCGTTGACGATGCGTCAGGCCGTGGAGTCGCTTTCGGTGTTCGGGCGTGCTGTGCTCGTGGGTATCGCCGCGGAGCCACTCTCGGTTCGCACGTACGAGGAGCTGATAGGCCGAGAGGCCGAGGTGATCGGGTCCGCCGACCACCTGCTTCAGGAACTCCCCCTATTGATTGAGTACGCCCGCCGCGGCGTACTCGACCTTTCGGACGTGGTCACGCGTACGGTGCCGCTGGACGCGGAAGTGATCAACGGCGTGATGGATGAGCTGGAGGTCTTCGGTAGCGGGGTGCGGACGGTGATCACGCCCTAGAAGGGCGACGGCGGAAGGATTGCCGTCCTTACGATGACAATGGGTGGGGAGAGAAGGACTGAAGTCCTTACTTCGGCAGTGCGAGGGGAGAGAAGGACTGAGGTTCTTACTACGACAGAGCGAGGGGACAGAAGGACTACCGTCTTTGCTGCGGTAGGCTGGCAGGGTGCGGACGGCGAGGAGATTCGATGTCGATCCACGACTATCCACACCCTGCGCTGACCGTAGACGTGGTTCTCTTGGCCACAGGCAATGGCAACCTTCAGGTACTACTCATCCAACGCCATGGGCCGCCGTTTGAGGGTAGGTGGGCGCTTCCCGGCGGCTTCGTCGAGCTCGGTGAGTCGCCCGAAGACGCAGCCAGCCGGGAGCTGGAGGAGGAGACGGGCGTCCGAGGTGTTAGGCTGGAACAGATGCGCGCATTCGGCGATCCTGGGCGGGATCCCCGGGGCCACGTGGTCACACTGGTCTTCTGGGGTCTGCTTGACGGCGACCGGGCGCCCGGTCAGCCGCCGTGCCCCGTGGAGGCGGGCAGCGACGCTGACGTAGCGCGCTGGTGGTCGATCGGCGGCCTCCCGCCCCTGGCGTTCGACCACGCCGACATTCTTGCCTATGCGCTGCGGTACCTGCCCGGCGACCGGGCCAACGCAGCGGCTCCGCCGCCCACTGGCGGGGAGGTTGCGAAACTCAGCACCGCCAAGCTAGGAGCCGGATGAACCAGCCAAGCAATCGATGTGTACATTAGCCGGGACAAAACGGACCAAGCGGGCGGCTGAGGGCGTACCCGCTTTGGGAGGGCGCAGCGGCGGCCATGGATCGGTCTCGCTACGGGAGACGTCAAGCCGATTGGCGTCAGTCGGTGAGCAGCGCAAGAGAAGGAGCATTGATGGACACTGAAAGAGTGCAACTCGTCACCGAGAGGCTGGTGCGGAACGTCGAGCGGGTCATCATCGGGAAACGCGAAGCGATTGAGCTGATCATCGTCGGCCTCCTGTCGCGCGGTCATATCCTCATAGAGGACGTGCCCGGTGTGGGAAAGACGATGATGGCGCGATCACTCGCGGCGTCGCTTGGCTGCAGCTTCAGCCGCATTCAGTTCACACCCGACATGCTGCCGTCGGACGTAACGGGCGTCTCGATCTTCAACCAAAAGACACTGGAGTTCGAGTTCCGACCCGGCCCCGTTATGGCTCAGGTTGTACTCACGGACGAGATCAACCGCGCCACACCGAAGACTCAGGCGTCGCTGTTGGAGGCAATGCAGGAACTGCAGGTCACGGTCGATGGCGTCACCCACGCGCTTCCAGAGCCGTTCCTCGTCCTGGCGACTCAGAACCCCATCGAGTACGAGGGCACCTTCCCTCTGCCCGAAGCCCAGCTTGACCGTTTCTTGATGCGCATCCGACTCGGCTACCCCAGGCCTGAGGCCGAGATCGCCATCCTCGAGTCACAGCGCTACACGCACCCAGTGACGGAGGTGGAACAGGTCGTGCCTGTCGCGGCTCTGCTTGCCGCCCAGCAGGGACTGAAGGATGTCTACCTTGATGCGCTGGTCAAGAAGTACATCGTAGATATGATCCAGCAGACTCGCCATCACCAAGATATCTATCTCGGGGCCAGTCCGCGCGGCTCGCTGGCGCTCTACCGGACAGGTCAAGCATGGGCGGCTATGCAGGGCCGCGACTACGTGCTCCCTGACGACATCAAGCACCTTGCCATTCCGACGCTGGCCCACCGACTGATCGTCAGCCCTGCGGCACGGTTGAAGGACGTCAGTGGCGAGACAGTCATGCAGGAGATCCTAGACTCGCTGCCGGTACCCGGGGCGGACGTCCGACCACGGTGACGAGGCCTGCTGGGAGCCGGCGTATCGTTGCGGCAGGAGTGCTTCGTCCGCTTGGATGGTCCGGCGTTGAGTGCTGGGTTCAACGACGCATACCGCGGACGTAGCACAGAGCATGGCGGCGGGCATCCCACACGTCTCTTGCGCGGGCGCCCACCCACACGAGGGGGCAGCCACCAACTGCCGACGTCTGGCAGCCGACAGTCGAGTCATCCAGGAGTGCCGCGCTACCAGGGAGCCGGCGGGGCACCCCTGTGACGACGTCGTTCGCAGGCCCCTCTCCCTCTCAAGCCTTCCTGCGCTCTTGGCAGCGCTGCAGCCACCCAGCGGCTGCCCTAGGCAACTGCGCGATGGAGCCACGGCGGACCGTCGGGCCTGGCAGCGATTCCAGGAAGAGCGGGCCATACGACTTGGTGAGAAGCCGCTTGTCAAAGCAGGCGACGACGCCACAATCGTCGCGAGTGCGAATCAGCCGACCAAAGCCCTGCAGGAAACGAAGAATCGTCCCGGGCACAGCGAAATCGGCGAAGGGCTGTTCGAAGGTCTCTGCCCTGGCGGCGAACACCGGATCCGTCGGGACATCGAACGGGATCTTCGCGATGGCCAGGCAGCTGAGCGGGTCGCCCGGCACGTCGACACCTTCCCAGAAGCTCCTAGTCCCTAGCAGGACTCGCCGGTCGCCGGTGCGGAAGTCCTCCAATAGCTGAGCCCGCGATATACCCTCTCCCTGCGCCTGTACCGTGATGCCGACCTGCGCCAGAGAGGCCTTGATCGCTCGAAGAGTCGCCCGAAGCTGCCGGTAGGAGGTGAAGAGACCGAGGGCTCGCCCGCCCGTGGCTCGAAAGAGCTCCGCCATGGCTGGTGCCATGAGCTGCTGGTAACCGGCCTCGCTGGGTTCGGGGATGTCGTCCACAATGTAGAAGAGTGTTGAGCTCTCATAGTCGAATGGGGACCCGACAGCCAGCTCGTTGGCATCCCATGCGTACAATCGCTCGCGTAGGAAGTCGAAGGTACCGGCGGTGCGCAGCGTGGCCGAGGTGAGCACGACCGACCGCTTCTTGTGGAAGAGGTCCTCCTGCACCAAGGGCCCGACGTGAAGCGGCGCAGCGTGAAGACTGATATGATCGCTGTTCGGCCGTATCTCCAGCCAGTAGATCAGCGACGGTGATGGGTCCATGATCATACTGCTGATCTGTCGTCGTAGCTCCTCCAGGTGTTGCGCCATCCCAGAGACCTGAATCTGGAGTTCTTCGGCACTTGGCAGGTCGTACGAGGCCTCCAGCTCGTCCAGTCCCCCCGTCAGGCGCTCAAGCCCGACCACCACATCCTTCATCGGCGCGCCAACGTCATCGCAGGCGATCTCGATGGTGTCCCAGTCCGGTTGTACTCTCACGCCGGAGGTGAGGCGCATGCGGAACGAGTAGAGACTGGGGCGATCCCCCTTCTGTTCACCCGCGAACGTTTCCAAGCGGTCGAAGAACAGGTCCAACTGGCGCAGTGCCACGTCAACACCCTGCCCAATCTGGCCGATGGCTAGCTCGGCTCTCTCCATCGCTTCCTTGGGCAGGCCGGCCTGGCGGCAGTGGCCCAGCACCTGGCTCATCAATCCCGTAACACGCCCGTTGGCGCTTACGCGTCCAATCTCACTAAGCAACCGGCGCCCGCTGGCGCGGTCGGTCTCGAAGCTCAGCCCTTTCGTCGTGGCAGACTCCAGGTGGTGGCCCTCGTCCACAATGAGATAATCATACTCCGGGAGAGCCCGGTTCTCCACCGCTACATCAGCCAGCAGAAGGGCGTGGTTGACGATAATCAGGTGGGCCGCATCAGCCGCGCGCCGGCTCCCATAGAAGTAGCAGACACCGCGCTGGAAGAACCGGCAGCGCTCGGGATTACAGCCTTCGTAATCCGCAGACAGACGGTGCCACATGCTGCGCTCCAGCGCTGTTGGTAGGAAGAGGTCATCGCCATCGCCGTCTTCCGATCCCAGGAGCCAGATCAGGATCTTGGCCAGTACGCGGGCCTGTTCGGGTGAGCGAGGGCCACGGTGGCGCAGGGCCTGCAGTCGCGCCGGGCAGAGATAGTGCGATCGTCCCTTGAGGATCACGGCGTCGAACTCCATATCCAGGGCATGCTGCAAATCGGGCATGTCTTTGTGATAGAGTTGCTCCTGCAGGTTGATCGTGTTGGTGGATATGACGACCCGCTCGCCGTTCTGCACCGCCCAGTGGACAGCTGGGATCAGGTAGGCCAGCGACTTTCCGACCCCGGTGGGCGCCTCGACCAGGAGGTGCCGTCCCTCGCTGAAGGCCTCTGCGACAGCACGGAGCATTTCGACCTGTTGTGGACGATGCTCGTACTCCGGGAAGTACCTAGCAAAAGCCCCGTCGTCTTCGAGCAGGGAGGCCAGGTAGTCCACGGCTAGAGGCCCCTGCTCGGCAGCGCGCTGCAGTGGTTTCACCTTCTCAGATGCGGCGAATAGCGGGCCCTCCGGCCCCAGCCGCTCAGCGGCCCGGCGTCTCGCGGGCGGTCGGCGACCCACCTCCTCCAATGCCTCGCGGAAGAAGATGCAGGCACTCCAGTCGGCCTTCTCCCCCTGCCCAACGATCTCCTTCAGGAGGCGGGGCGGCAGCTCCGACGCCTTTCTGATCAGTGCTCGAAAGAGCTTGTAGCTGGCGACCGCATCCTCCAGAGCCCTGTGGTGCCGCCACGATTCGATATCGTGCATCTGGGCCAGGCGTATTAGGCTATACCTGTCGGCGTCAGGGATGAGAACGCCGGCCAATTCAAAGGTGTCAAGATGCTGGTTGTCGAAGTCCTGGGAGTGCTGCTGCAGGAAGCGGAGATCGAACTGCACGCTGTGGCCCACGATGGGCTGATCGCCGACGAAGCGAGTCAAGTCCGGTAGCACCTGGTACAACTGGGGAGCGCCCTCGACATCCTGGTCGGTGATGCCCGTCAAGACCGTGATGTCGCGAGGAATGTGACGTCCGGGATCTACGAAGGTGTGGAACTCCTCAAGTCTCTCATCTTGGCGGAATCTCGCCGCTCCGATCTCAATGATGGCGTCCTGTTCGGCATCTACGCCGGTGGTCTCCAAGTCTAGAGCCACGTAGGTCCGGGGCATACATCCTCATTTCTAGCCATTCGGGGCTCCGTCTGATGATACCTTCGTGATCGCGCTTCCCCAGGCCGGAAGGAACGCGTAGGAAACCATTATACCCCAGGGTAAGTGTCCAGCAAGGCCCGGGTGCAACGATACCGTTCGACGCCAATTCGTGCTATACTTGCCGACCGCTAGTCTCCCCCTTCTGAACCAGGCTTTGGACTGCCAGATAGATGTCAGTGCAGGGAGCAACGGTCGCGGGACCATGTGTAGATCGGAAGGATAGCCCATCGCAAAGGCCCAAGGTCCGGCGTATGCCAAGTTGAAGACCGAGAGAGGCCTACATAGGCCTTGCAAGGAGAAGCAGATGATCGTCGACGTCGCCAGGCGGGTACGGGACAACGTGCAGAAGGTCATCGTTGGCAAGGGCGACGTGATAGATCTGGCCCTCGTCGCCGTACTTTGTGAAGGACACATCCTCATTGAGGACGTGCCGGGCATTGGCAAGACCACCCTGGCTAGGGCCCTGGCAGCCAGTCTAGGCTGCACCTTTCGACGCATTCAATTCACACCCGATCTGCTGCCGTCAGACGTCACAGGTATCAACTACTTCAACCAGAAGACGCAGGCGTTCGAGTTTCGGGCCGGGCCGGTGATGTCCCAGGTCGTCCTTGCCGACGAAATCAACCGTGCCACGCCGCGCACCCAATCTGCCCTGCTGGAGGCTATGCAGGAGCAGCAGATCACCGTCGACGGTGAGACCTATCCACTCCCTAGGCCCTTTGTCGTGCTTGCTACCCAGAATCCTATCGAGCTTGAAGGCACGTTTCCGCTGCCAGAGGCGCAGGTCGACCGATTCTTGATACGCCTCGCAATAGGCTACCCAGCGGAATCGGAGGAACACGCGATGCTGCTGCGATTCCAGCAGCGGAACCCGCTGACTGATCTCCCAGCCGTGACTTCGCCAGAAGAGCTGGGCTCGCTCATCCATGCCGTGCGAGAGATCAGGCTCGAGGAATCGATCCGTGGTTACATCATCGGCATTGTCCGCGCCACCCGCGAGCACCCCGACATCGACCTGGGCGTGAGTCCGCGCGGCACGCTGGCACTGTACAAGTGCTGTCAAGCGCTGGCTGCTGTCCGCGGCCGCGAGTACGTGCTGCCTGACGACGTAAAACTCCTGGCCCCCTATGTGCTCACCCACCGCATCATCATTAACCCCACGACGCGACTGCGAGGCCGCTCCCTCTCCGACGTGCTGATGGATGTGATCGAGACAGTCCCGGTGCCTGTTGAGACGCTCTGAAGTCGCACCCCCCGGCCGGTAGTAGCTTGACTGCAAAGATGGCATCTCGGGCCCTAGATCAGGAGCAAAGGCTAGAGAGACGCCGCACCCAGTTCACGCCTGTCTGGTTTGAGATGGCCGCCATGCTGATCATTGTGGCCCTGATTGTGCGACAGCGGGCGTTCTTCGCGCTGGCCGCGTGCATCCTCACCGTCATTCCCGTCGCATGGTGGTGGAATCGGGTTTCTCTGCGACGGCTGGAGTACGAGCGGCGCTTCGACAAGCGCCGCGCATTCCCCGGTGAACAGATCAAGATGACGGTGCGCATCACGAATCGCAAGCTGCTCCCGCTTAGCTGGCTGGAGATCAGCGACGAGGTACCGATGGCGCTCCCCCTGGTCGACGGCACACTGATGCCGACATATGCCCCCAACATCGGGTCGTTGCACAGTGTGCTCTCGCTACGGTGGTATGAGAGAGTAACGCGCGAATACGATCTCTCGTGCAGAGCGAGGGGCGTCCACAACCTGGGTCGGGTCAAACTCCGGTCAGGCGATCTGTTCACGTTGTTCGAAGAATGTGAGGAACGCGAGAGCGACGATAGGCTGATTGTGTTCCCTCGAATCTGGTCGATGACCGACCTCGACCTGCCGACGAAGGATCCCTTTGGCGAGCGGAAAGCACATCGTCGCTTGATCGAGGATCCGCTCCGCACTGCCGGCGTACGGGATCATCGGCCTGAGGACAGCATGCGCCGTATCCATTGGAAGGCGACGGCTCGACAGGGGGATCTCCAGGTACGGGTCTACGAGCCAACGACCACGCTCAACCTGGTCATCCTGCTGAACGTGACCACCTTCGAACACCACTGGCAGGGTATGCTACCGGAGCTGTTCGAACGAACCGTCAGTGTGGCAGGCTCAGTCGCCACCTGGGCCATAGGTCAGAAGTACAAGGTGGGTCTGGTGGCGAACGGTTGTCTCGCCCGATCCGATCAACCAGCCCGCGTGCCACCGGGCCGCTCCCCAGGGCAGCTCGCTGCGATCCTCGAGATGCTAGCCGGCGTAACCTGCTTTCCCACGGCGTCAATTGAGAGAGTGCTCCGCCGTGAAAGTCCCCGGCTACCCTGGGGGGCGACCCTGTTGGTGGTTACCGCCATCGTCACAGATGGTCTAGCCGAAGCGCTGGTCAACCTACGGGATGCTGGTCGGCGCTTGGCCATAATCTCGCTGGAGGGCGATCCGCCACCGCCTCTTAACGGCGTCGTCACGTACCACGCGACCTCGGCTTTGCCAGCGTTCCAGCAGAGCGACGATGCGTCGTACGACTCGACGCAAGCGCTGCGGGCCGCTGGCCTGACGCTCGGATTCACACCTCGTACGCCTCGGGCCCGGGTCTCCCCAAGCACGGCTGCCCATCTCGAACCGGGCACATTGCATGTGCGTGATAAGTCAGCAGGCTAGGTAGCACGGCTCATGGACACTCCCTCTTCCGGCCTCGTCAGGGTCCGCGACTACGCCCGCCGCGAGCTGGTCTTCCTCGCCCTTGGGGCGATGGACGTGTGCGTGATCACGCCTCTATATACCGCCTTGCTCTCTCCGCTGATCGATCTGAAGCCGCTGCCCACGGTGCTGGCGTTGCTCGCCGCAATCATGGCGATCCACTACCTGGCCCGTCTGGCCTTCCACCTGCCCGTTCGGCCCTGGCTTAGGTCGGGTCTGATGGCGACGGGGATGATGGTGAGCGGTCTGGTCGCCATCCACCGCACGCTGTATGCTCAATCATCCCTTTGGCGTTTGGGCTGGGTGCGCGGCATCCTCGCCAGCCTGAAGCAAGATATCTTCTCGAGCGAGATACTGGTTTTCTGTCTGGTTGTGTTCCTCTGGTGGCGAGGCATTGTGCTAGCCCAGCGCAGGCTAGATAGCAGGAGCGTCGCGTTCCGGTTCCGTCTAGGGGTGGTACTCCTGGCTGTCACGTCAGGGATCGCAGGGGCGACGGTGTCGTGGCCCAATCACCACCTGGTCTTCCTCTTCTTCTTCACGAGCCTGTTGGCCATCGCTCTGGCCCGCGCGGAGGAGGTAGGCCAGCAATTCGGTGGACGCCAGTCGCCTTTTGGCCTGGGCTGGCTATTCATTCTGGTGACCGCCAGCGCCATCGTGCTGCTGCTGGCCGTCGGTCTGACCTCGCTGCTCACCGGGGAGAATCTGGGGCGCGTGCTCCGGCCGGTGCTGCAGGTCGTGCAAGTGGTGGCATACGCACTGGTATTCGCGTTCGCGTGGATAGCCCGGCTCGTGATCGAGCCACTTCTGGCTCTTCTGAGGCGGCTTGAATTCGGCAAAGCCCTGCAAGAGGCGTTCGAGCAGTTCGAGTTCCCCGAGCCTTTCGCTGGCGAAACCCCACAGCCAGAGCCAGCCCTTACGCCGGAGCAACAGGCAGCTCTGAGGATTGCAGTCGCTGTGATCGGCGTATCGGCACTGCTTCTGATTGTGGCGGTATCCCTTTACCGTATGCGGTTGAAATCGCGCGATCTATCGAGCGAGAGGCGGGAATCCGTGTGGGAAGGCGTCCATCTTCGAAGTGGCTTGGACGAGCTGTTGGAGCAAGGCCGACGCCGGCTGGGCGGACTAACCGATTCCCTGATGCGGTCGCGGCTAGGGGACGTGTTCACAGCGTTGACGGTTCGGCGCATCTACGCGCATACCGCCTCCCTGGCAGAGGCGCGTGGGTATCCGCGCGCCATCGCAGAGACACCGTACGACTACCTGCCGGCACTGCTCCGGGCCTTTCCTGACAGTCCAGACGAGGTCAGGGAGATCACGGAGTCGTACGTCGCTGTGCACTATGGTGAGCTGCCTGAGCAACGGGAGAGGCTAGCCGCGGTGCGATCCGCTTGGGACCGGATCCAACGGGGCGTGTCTGACGCCGATTCCTGAGTCCCGGAGGAACAATCACTCTCGGGCATG